>JAGWBB010000005.1:81092-95601 GCA_021296095.1 Desulfurellaceae bacterium
GCGCCGCGTTTCTCCGGCCGCTGAGGACGTCTACCAGTCGTCATACTCGTCTCCGGTCGCGGCCGGGCTGTGGAGACGGACCACCAGGGCGTCGGGCTCCTCGTCCAACGGACTCACGGTGAGTTGTTCAAGCGGCAGCTCGGCGCCGGCGGTGGCGCACGACAGATACACCCGCAGCTCGCCGTGCTGGTCGTAGATCTCGTGCAGATTCTGCAACAGCTGGGAAAGTGTGATTGATTTTTGCGCTGGCATGGTGCAATGCTAGCACGCCGAGCGCTGTCCCGTCACGAGAGGAGGGGCTATGTCCGAAGGCGTTGCCTTTGTGGATGGACACTATGTCGGACGCGACGAGGCCAAAATCTCGGTTTTTGACCTGGGCTTTAGTCGGAGCGACGTGGCCTACGACGTGGTCTCGACCTGGAAGGGCCTGTTCTTCCGTCTCGACGATCATGTTGAGCGTTTCCTGGCCTCGGCGGCGGGCGTCCGCATTCGGTGTCCCTACGGGGCGGCCGAAATCCGCCACATTCTGGCTGAGTGTACGTTCCGGGCCGGGCTGCAGGACGCCTACGTTGAGGTACTGGTGACCCGGGGACAGTTTCAGCCGCCCGGCAGCCGCGACCTGCGCCACACCACGCCTAATTTTATCGCCTACGCCGTGCCCTATGTGTGGATCCTGCCACCCGAACACCACGCTACCGGAGCGCATGTGTGGATCGCGCGGACCCCCCGGATTCCGGACGCCGCAGTTGACGCCCGATATAAGAATTTTCACTGGGGAGACCTGACCCGGGCTCAGCTCCAGGCCCTGGACGCGGGGGCCGATGTCGCCGTCCTGTCCAGCGTGTCCGGCCACCTGTCGGAAGGCCCGGGCTTTAACGTGTTCTTTGTCAAAGACCGAACAATCTACACGCCCGGCACGAATGTGCTGCACGGCATTACCCGCCGGACGGTGTTTGAGTTGGCGGCCGAGGTCGGGGTCGAGATCAAAGCCGGGGATTACGGGCCGGAGCGGCTGCGCGAGGCCGATGAAGCCTTCATGAGTTCCACCGCCGGCGGCATCATGCCGATCACCCGGGTTGACGGCCGGGCGCTGGGCGACGGCAAACCCGGGGCTCTCAGCTGGCGGCTGCGCGAGCTGTATTGGACGAAACGCGAAGCGGGCTGGCACGGCACGCGGGTCACCGATTTGCTGGCGAGCCGCCGGACGGCATGACCGACAGAAAGGCCGGAGTATGCGAGTTGGTTTTGATATTGGCGGAACCTTCACGGATGTGATCGTCCTCGGCGACGACGGGCAACTGACCACCACCAAGGTCTTGTCGCTGCTCGACCGGGTTGGCGAGGATATTGTGGACCTGATCCAGACGACGACCGCCTCTGACCAGGCCGACGCTCAGGTTGAGAGCTTCGTGCACGGCACGACGATTGCCTCCAACGCGGTGATCGAAAGCAAAACGGCCAGCACCGGGCTGATCACCACCCAGGGCTTTCGGGATGAGCTGGAGATGCGCGGCCAGCGGCGTCCGAATATCTACGATGCCTCGTGGGACCGCCTGCCGCCCCTGATTCCCCGCTCGCTACGCCTCGAGGTCAAGGAGCGCATTCTGGGCAGCGGAGAGATCGAGCAGCCGCTTCAGCTCGAAGATGCCCGCCAGCGTATTCAACAGCTGCTGAACGAACGGGTTGAGGCGATTGCGGTGTGTCTGCTCAACGCCTACTTGAACCCCGAGCACGAGCGGCAGATCGGTCGCCTGATTGCCGAAATGGCTCCCCAGACGGTGGTGTGTCTGTCGTCGGACGTTCACCCCGAGATCCGGGAATACGAACGAACAAGCACGACGGTGATCAACGCCTCGCTCATTCCGGTCGTAGACCGTTATCTTGACCGGCTCGAGCAGCGTCTGGCCGCCTACAGCAGGCTGCTGCTGATCATGCAGTCCAACGGCGGCATCATGACCTCCCACGCCGCCCGCCGCCGGCCGGCCTATATGATCGAGTCCGGCCCGGCGGCCGGCGTGTTGGCTGCGGCCCGTTTGGTGTCGGAAACCGGCCAGGCTGCGGTCCTGTCTTTTGATATGGGCGGGACAACGGCCAAGGCGTGTTTGATCGAGAATGGCGTGCCGCTCGAGAAGGCCGGCGGAGAAGTCGGGGGTGGGGCGACCATGACCACGCGTCTGTTTGGCGGCGGCGGGCACGCCCTGCGCGCGCCCTCGCTGGATATTGTCGAAGTCGGCGCCGGGGGGGGCAGCGTGGCCTGGATCGACGACGGCGGCGCTCTGCGGGTTGGACCCCACAGCGCCGGGGCCGAGCCCGGACCGGTATGTTATGGCCGGGGGGGGCAGGAGCCGACAGTGACCGACGCCAATGTCGTTCTGGGCTATATGAACCCCGAGGCAATTGCCGGGGCCACGCTGACGATTGATCGACCGGCCGCCCTGGCCGCGATCCAGAGCCAGATTGCCGACCCGCTGGGGCTTGATGTCCTGCCCGCCGCCTACGGTATCACCCAGGTCGCCAATTCGACCATGATGCGTGCCCTGCGCGCCGTGTCGACCGAGCGCGGCCGCGACCCCCGCGAGTTCACGCTGGTCGCCTTTGGCGGTGCGGGGCCGATCCACGCCGTAGCCCTGGCCGAGAGCCTGGGCATGTCGCGGGTTCTGGTGCCGCCGTATCCCGGACTGTTCAGCGCGCTGGGCCTGCTGCTGGCCGATTATCGCCACGACTATGTCCGCAGTGTGGCCTTGGCGCTCGAGCTGGTTGAGCCGCAGTCGGTCATCGAACAGTTCGCCGAGATGGAAGAAACGGCCCGAAGCGAGTTGCTGCAAGAGGGCATTCGGGCCGAGGCCATCCGCTTCGAGCGTCAGGTCGACCTGCGTTACAGCTATCAGGTCTCGGAGTTGACCCAGCCGTTTCCGTCGGTTTCACCCGGCGAGCTGCAGGCCGAACTGAGGCGGCTGTTCACCCAGGCGCATCTCCAGGCCTTCGGTTACGAACGGGACGATACTGTTGAGCTGGTCAGCCTGCGCCTGCGGGCGCTGGCCTCGGCCGGCAGCCTGCGCTTCTCCGAGCTGCTGGGCCGGGTGCCGCCCGCCGACCCGGTCCAGGCCGACACCCGGCAGGCCTATTTTGGGCCCAAGCACGGCTTGCAGCAGACCGTAATTCGGCGCCGTGCGGATATCGACACCTCACAGCTTGGGCCCCTGATTGTCGAGGAGCCGGATACCACCGTGGTCGTACCGCCGGAGTGGTCGGCCAGCCGCGACGGGCAGGCCAACCTCGTCCTGGAGCGCCGGACCTGACGCGCATCCAGACAGCCCAAGGCCGGTGGATTGGGGCAGTTTGCAGTCCTGAAAGCCCGTTCCTCTTGTTGTTGTTGAGCAAAAATGATACGTAGTTTGAATCTGAATCTACCCAAAACACAAGGAGGGTCTGGCCATGATCAAACTCAAATCCGTCCGTCACGCCGGCGTACCGATTAGTGACCTCAGAAAAGCCAAGTCGTTCTACAAGATGCTCGGCTTTGAAGAAATCGAGCGCCCCAAGATCAAGGGCATTCCTGGCGCCTGGTACGAGTGCGATGGTACCCAGGTCCACCTCATCGGTCAGCGCAACGAGATGGCGGCCAAAAATCTGCCGGGTGTCGGCTCGCACCTCGCCCTGCAGGTTGAGGATATTGAAGAGGCCAAGAAAGTCTTGAAGCGCAGAAAGATCGAGTTTGCCGAGTTTACCCCTCCGCCCAGCTTCGGCGGCGGCCCGGTTCTGTTTCTCAAGGACCCGGATGGCAACGCGGTTGAGCTGCGGACCGACCCCTAAGCCCTGGCTCTGTCACGAGCCGTAAACCGTTGTCTCGGAGGGAGCTGTCCCAGGTGTGGAAAGCTCCCTTATTTGTCTTTTTCGCGCGTGTCGCGCAGGCCAAGGAGGCTGGTTATGCGGATTGAAATTCATCCCAAGCCGGACGGCATGCAACACATCAACCTGATGTTCTGCGAAGACAGCCCGGATCCGGAAGACATCTGGGTTGCTGACCGCATCCGAGAGTTCCCGGTTCCGCCCAAACGTACCCTGGAGTGGGAACGCGAGGGCCGCCAGTATACGGTCTTACAGTTCGGGCAGTGCGTGATCGGCCAGGTAATGTTCGACATTGAAAAACATAAGGGCATTGTCGATCAGATCCGCCAGGCGTGCAGCCAAGAGATTGACCAGCTGACAGACGGCGAGGTCGACACGACGGTCATCCTGCGGCTCATTTCCGACACCGCGCTGGCCTTCCACCGCCAGGCCAAGTTCGGCATCGGCAGTGACGGCGAGGTGGGCATTACGCTCGACACCCCAAAAGTGCGCCAGCACCTGCGCCGGGCGATACAGGAAGAAGTCGGCGAACGGGCGGCTTCGCCCGAATAGGGACATGGCGGGCGTTGCGGGCAAGACGGCGTTGCTGACCGGAGCCGGCTCGGGCATTGGTCGAGCGACCGCAGTCGCGCTGGCCAAGGGCGGGGCCGATGTCGTGGTGTGCGATATCAATAGCGCCGGCGCCGAAGAAACCGCCCAGGCGCTCGTCGACCTGGGGCGTAAGGCGCTGGCCGTGCGCCTCGACGTGACCCAGTTGGACGCGGTGCAGCGGGCGGTCGCCCAGGCCGAGGCCGAGTGCGGGCCCCTGGACATCGTGTTCAGCAATGCCGGCATTGGCGAACAGGTCGCCTTTACCGACATGACCGAGGCGCAGTGGGACCGCATGTTCGGGGTGCATTTGAATGGCACTTACAACTGTTTCCAGGCCGTGCTGCCCGGCATGCGCCGGCGAGACTGGGGACGGCTGATCAGCACGTCTTCCATGGGGGCGTTTACCGGTGGTGTCAGGCTGGCCCACTACTGTGCGGCCAAGGCTGGTATTGCCGGCCTGACGATTGCGCTGGCGAGCGAGTTGGCCCGAACCGGGATCACCGTCAATGCGGTTGCCCCGGGCGTGATCGACACCCCGATGGTGCGCCACAGTCCGCCGCGCTGGGTGGACAAGATGACCAAGACGATTCCGATGCGCAGACTGGGCAAACCCGAGGATATCGCCCATGCGGTCGTGTATCTGGTGTCTGAAGAAGCCGGTTTTGTCACCGGCCAGATCCTCAGCCCTAACGGCGGATCGTACATGAAGTGGTGCTGACATGCGGCTGGCAGGAAAAACCGCGATTGTGACCGGGGCCGGCTCGGGGCTGGGCAAGGCCACCGCCCAGCTGTTTGGCCGGGAGGGCGCCCGGCTCGGCCTGCTCGATATCAGCCAGCGACGGGCGGAAGGTGTGGCCGACGAGATCAACGCCGCCC
The DNA here is from genome assembly GCA_021296095.1 of Desulfurellaceae bacterium. Taxonomy (NCBI): domain Bacteria; kingdom Pseudomonadati; phylum Campylobacterota; class Desulfurellia; order Desulfurellales; family Desulfurellaceae; species Desulfurellaceae bacterium. The sequence continues at coordinate 86,409 of JAGWBB010000005.1, forward strand.
TCCAGTATACGGTTGCGTTTGCGTGTCGGGCGGATGTGTCAAAAAAAGACGAGCTTGCGCCCGCCATCGCCCAGCTGCGCGAGAATCTCGGCCCGATCAATATCCTGGTCAACAACGCCGGCATTGCCCAGATCAAGGATTTTCTGGACATCTCCTCCGCTGAATGGCAGCGGATGCTTGACGTGCACGTCAAAGGCACCTTCCTGTGTACACAAGCGGTGATCGAAGACATGCACAGCGCCGGCTGGGGCCGGGTGATCAACACCGCCTCCGTGGCCGGCATGGAGGGCGGACCCCAAAACGCCCATTATGCTGCGGCCAAAGCCGCGATTATCGGCTTGACGCGCTCGTTGGCTCTGGAGTTCGCCCGTTCCGGCATCACCGTCAATGCGGTTGCCCCGGGCCTGATTGATAATATTTTGCAGGCAGTCGAGGGCAGGGCTCAGGGCTCGACTGTGGCGGGCAATATCTCGCAGACCACGGCCGAGCAGGTGCGGCAGTTTTTCCTGCGCCGCATTCCCATGCGCCAACTCGGCAAACCCGAAGATATCGCCCACGCCCACCTGTTCCTGGCCTCGGACGAGGCCGGTTATGTGACCGGCCAGGTACTGAGCCCCAACGGCGGATATGTGATGTAGCGCAGGAAGTAAGGAGAACACGCCTATGTTCACGGCCCCATCCAGATATTTTAACCAAGAACATGAGATATTCCGCGAGCAGGTGAGAAACTTCGTGGACAAGGAGATTGAGCCGTATATCGATCAGTGGGAGGAGGAACGGCTGTTTCCCAAATCGGTGTATCGGCGCATGGGCGAACTCGGCTTTCTCGGAGGGCGATATCTGGATGGCCTTGGTCTTTTGTGAGGAACTGTGCCGGTGTCATGCCCTGGGCCTGCCGATGAGCGTCCTGGTGCATACCGATATGTCGACTACCCATATTGCCCGCTACGGCACGCCGCAGCAGAAAGACAAGTATCTGCGGCCCTTGATCAGCGGCGAGCAGGTGTGTGCGGTCGCCGTCTCCGAGCCGTCGGGCGGCTCGAATGTGGGTCCGCGACGGGGATGGATATGTCCTCAATGGGGCCAAGATTTTCATCACCAACTCGGTCCATGCCGACACCTTCTGTGTGGCGGCCAAAACCGACAAAGACCTGGGCCATAAGGGCGTGTCGATGTTCATTGTCGAGCGGGACAGCCCGGGCTTTCAGCTGGCCAAAAAGCTTAGAAAGATGGGGAACCACTCTTCGGACACCGGCGAGTTGGTGTTTGAGGATGTCCGGGTTCCGCGCGAAAACCTGCTGGGCGAGGAGGGCCGGGGTTTTTACTACATCATGCAGAACTTCCAGGATGAGCGCCTGATCGCGGCTAGCATGGCGGTCAGCGCCTCTCAGCGCGCCCTGGAAGACACCATTCGCTATACCCGTGAGCGGGAAACCTTTGGCAAGCGGGTCTTTGACCACCAGGCCATCGGTCATCGCCTGGCCGATCTGGCCACCAAGCTTGAGGCGGCCCGCCAGCTGACGTATTACGCCGCGGATGTCCTGAGTTCCGGGTGTGACGCCAGCACCGAGGTGTCGATGGCCAAGTTGTACGCGACCGAACTGGCTAATGAGTTGGCCTACGAGTGTTTGCAATTCCACGGTGGCTATGGCTACATGGAAGAGTTTCACATTGAGCGCTTCTATCGGGATATGCGGATGACCAATATTGGCGGAGGCACGTCAGAGATCATGCGCGAGATCATTGCCTATCGGGGCTTGGATCGGGACTGACAGCAGTGCGAGACGGCCGGAGAGTGGTCTCCGGCTCAGGTGGTGGTTGTGTGGTGAGGGGTGAGCAGCCCTCGGCTCGGTGGAGCGGAGGTGGGGTTGTGAGGAGGAAGAGCCATGGGAGCGGTGTTGGATGTGGATATCCCACAGAAAATGTTCGCGCGTCGTATTCAGCCGTTTGGTATTGCCCTGGCCGAGGTAGCATGGCGGGTCAAAATGTTCACCCACGACGGGGTCGTGCTGGCGGCGATCTATCTTGAGGAGCCGAATCTGATTGTTGGGATGTCGTTCTGGCAGGACGAGGAAGCTGCCCGGCATCTTTTTCGCGGAACGTTTGAGATCGGCCTGTGCGCCGACGCCGACCCGCCGGGCCGGGTGCGTTTAGCGGTTGAACTCGATACCGAAATGGTTGACGAGTTGTTCACGGCCGCCGAACTGCTCAACCCGCACCCGAACCGGACCAGCGCCAGTCGGGCCAAACGACATTTTTCACATTTTCTATCCGAGGCTTTTCCGGATACTCCCCAGGTCTGGTCTCGTTCTCACAGCTGGCGGACCGCTCGCCGCGCCAGGCGCGCGATCCAGCCCATACGGGTTGGATAATATCCTGCGGGCTGCGGGTTTGCTCTCCCGGTCCGCTTTGAGTATAGTAGCTCGGCCAAAAGGAGTGTGACGCGCATTCCGGCTGAGCCCCATTTCTGCTGAGGAGGGAAACGTATGGCCGATGATGAACTGAAAGAGAAAGTCAAAGAAATCCTGGCCGAGCTTGGCGTCTTTTCTGGCCAGCGCGAAATCACGATGGAAGAGATCGCTATTCTGCAGGGTCAGCAGTCGGGTCTGGCCCGAATCATGCCCGAGATTGGACAGCGGACCTGGAAGCTGTTCTATGCGGCAAAAGAGGGTCACTGGGACCTCGCCAACTTCCAATACTCAGAGATCACGGAGTTGATGGAACTCGGCGCCTACGCCCGGCCCAAGCACGAGGATGCGCTCAATCAGTTCATGGCCGAGGACTGGCCGTCGGTTGGTGAGGCGATCAAGAGCAAGGATTTTGAGGCTTTTGAGTCGGCCTTTCATAAGGCCATTGAGCAGGCCAACGCCTATCACGAACTCAAGGACAGACCCTATATCCGTTGGCAGCTGCCCTCCACTCCGCCGGACGACCTGGAACTCAAACCGCGCGGGGGAAGCAAATAAGCTTGCCTGGCGGGCCAAGAAGCCTCGCCCGCCCGGTTCGGTTCAGGTGCGCAAGAATGTCAGTGTGGAAAAGAGGGCAGTCCGCCGGGGCTGCCCTCCGCTCGTTGTAGAAAGAGGAAACGTGTCGTCTAAAAGGTTGACACGTTTCCTCTTCGAAGGAGGGAGATAATGTCTACGCTGCTTTTTCTCCTCATCGTCGTAGCCGCCCTGGGGTTCTTTGCCTATACCTTGTACGATCGGTTTCGCCTCCTGCTGGCCGCCAAACCGGTCGAGCGTTTCGATCGGATCGGCGAGCGGGTCAAAGCCGTGCTGGTGTACGCGTTTGGCCAGAAGAAGTTCGTGGTCGGTGAACAGCCGGCCGGCTGGATGCACGTCCTCATCTTCTGGGGCTTCATGATTCTCGGCCTGCAGGTCGTGACCATGTTTGGCCGGACCTTTTCGGATCACTTTTTCGTGCCTGGGTTTGCGCCCGATCAGTTGGGGGGGCCGTTCTTCGTGCTGCGCGACCTCATGGAGGTGCTGGTGATCGGGGCGGTCGGGGTGGCCATCTACCGCTGGCTGGTGTCGCATCCGCCACGGCTGTTCGGTTACAGGCCGGCCGAAGAGCGCCTGGCCGGGCAGTCCCACTGGGAAGCCGTCCTCATCCTCTTTTTTATCTTTACGATCATGCTGTCCGGCCTGCTGTACGACGGCGGTCGGCTGGTCTTTCTGGCCGGCGACCCGGTCATCGAAGCCGAACGTCCCTGGCAACCGATGGGAGGCTTGGTCGGCCTGGTGTTGGCGGCCTTTGGGCCGGGCTTTGCCGAGTTCGTCAGTAATGCCGCGTGGTGGATCCATAATCTGGTGATTCTGGCCTTTCTCAACCTGCTGCCGCGCTCCAAGCATTTCCATATTATTACCTCGATTCCCAACGTGTTTTTCCGCAAACTCGAGCCCGCCGGCGCGCTCGATAAGATGGACCTGGAGAACTCGGAGACCTTCGGTACCTCGTTCATCAACCAGTTCACCTGGAAGCAGGCGCTCGACATGTATAGCTGCACCGAGTGCGGCCGCTGCTCTTCGCACTGTCCGGCCACGGCCAGCGGCAAGGAACTGGCTCCGCGCCAGCTACTCCTCAACTTGCGCGACTATATGTACGACCATCAGGGCGAGATGATCGCCGCCCGGTCGGGGCAGACCAACGGTGAAGCCGAGGCCGGTCTGGTGGGCGAGAACGTAGTCGGCGACAAGCTGATTCACGATCAGGTGCTGTGGTCGTGTACAACGTGTCGGGCATGCGAGGAAGCCTGCCCGGTGATGATCGAATACGTTGACAAGATTGTGGATATGCGCCGCCACCTGGTGCAGGAAGAAGCCCGCTTTCCCAGCGAGCTGACCCGGACCTTCAGGGGTATGGAAACCCAGGGCAACCCCTGGGGCATGAGTTATGACAAGCGCATGGATTGGGCCGAGGGCATCTCGGTGCCCCTGCTGGCCGACAATCCGAACGCCGAGTATCTGTACTTTGTGGGCTGTGCGGGCGCTTTTGACGACCGCAACAAGAAAACGGTCGCCGCCTTTACCCGGATCCTTAATAAGGCCGGAGTGAGTTTTGCCGTGCTGGGTCCCGAGGAACCCTGCAACGGCGAGACCGCCCGCCGGTTGGGCAACGAATATCTGTTTCAGACCATGGCCGAGGCTGCGGTCGAGGTGATCAACAGCTACGGCGTCCGCAAGGTCATTGCCAACTGCCCGCACTGTTTCAATACGCTCAAAAACGAGTATCCGCAGTTTGGCGGCGACTACGAAGTCATCTCCTCCGCCGAGCTGGTCGATCATCTGTTCAAGGAAGGCAAACTGAGTGTCCGGGAAGACCCTGACCTTAAGGTGACCTATCACGATTCGTGCTATTATGGCCGTCACAACAATATCTATGAGTCGCCGCGTGAGGTGATTGCCAAGATCATGGGCAAATCCCCCCAGGAAATGGAACGCAACCGCCAGACCAGCATGTGTTGCGGTGGCGGCGGCGGCTGGATGTGGATGGATGAACCCCCGGACCAACGGGTGAACATCCTGCGCGCCGAGCAGGCCCTGGAAACCAACCCGGATGTGGTCGCGGTGTCATGCCCCTTTTGCATGACCATGCTGACGGACGGCGTCAAAGCCAAAGAGGCAGACGAACGGGTCCAGGTCCTTGACGTGATGGAACTCGTTGATCGGGCCAGCGACTGAAAGTGAACGCTGCTCGCTTCCTGTCAGCACTAATCAGCACTAATCTCAGCCAAGAGAGGCGGATGACCCCTATGTCAGAACAGCTTGAAGATACCCACCTTGTCGATATGCAACCCCTGATCGCCCCGCGTGCCGTGAAAGCCGAGCTGCCGCTGACCGAACAGGCAGCCGAACTCGTGTCACACACCCGTCAAGCCGTCCGCGCCATTCTGCACGGCCGGGACCAGCGCCGTTTACTGGTGGTGACTGGCCCGTGTTCCATTCACGATGCCGAGGCGGCCTACGAGTATGCCGGCCGACTCAAGAAAGTCATCGACGCCACGCGTGACCGACTGGTGATTGTCATGCGGACCTATTTTGAAAAGCCGCGTACTACGGTCGGCTGGAAGGGGCTGATCAACGACCCCCACCTGGACGGCTCGTGCGACATCCCCACCGGCCTGCAGATGGCCCGCCAGATCCTCCTGCATATCAACCAGCTGGGCGTGCCCTGCGCGGTCGAGGTCCTTGACCCGGTTACACCGCAGTACGTGGCCGATCTTATCAGCTGGGCAGCCATTGGCGCACGGACAACCGAGAGTCAGACCCACCGCGAGTTGGCCAGCGGCTTGTCCATGCCGATCGGTTTCAAAAACGGCACCGACGGCAAGGTCCAGAGCGCCATTAACGCCATGATATCGGCCCGCCACCCGCACAGCTTTCTGGGCATTAACGCCGACGGCCTGACCTGCATGGTCAAGACCGGCGGCAATCCCGACCGGCATATTGTGCTGCGCGGCGGGGGCGGAAAGCCGAACTGCGGTCCCGAGGACATTGCCCGGGCGGTCGAGCTGGTGGCCGGTGAGGAAATCGCCCGGGCGGTCATGGTCGATTGCTCGCACGATAATTCGGGCAAGGACCATACCAAGCAAGGCCAGGTGTGCCGGGACGCTCTGGCAGTCTTTCGGGACGCTCAGAGCGCGCTGATGGGCCTGCTGATCGAGAGCAATCTCAAACCCGGCAAACAGACCTGGAAAGGGGGCGTACAACTCGACTATGGCGTGTCGATCACCGACGCCTGCATCGGTTGGGAAGAGACCGAACAGCTGTTGTACGAAATTGCCGAGGCGGTTCCTCCCCAGTAGCAGGCTCGCCTAATAACGCCGTATCACCTCGTTGGCAAAGTCTTTCAGCACCTTGCGGGCCGAGGCCATGGGCGGCAGCAGGGTGACTTCCTTGAGGCCGCCCTGTTCGGCCTTGCGCAGCTGTTCGACGATGGCCGCCGGCTCACCCACCAGACAGGTGCCCGCAATCGCCTTGGGGGTGATGAAGCGGCGCTCCTCAGGCATCAGAAAGGTGCAGTGGCCGTTGTGGATCTGGAGGTAGCGTTTCTCCTCCGGTGTCTCCATCTTCTCGACATAGGCGCAGTACTCGTCCCACACGTCGGTGAAGGACTCGGGCACGACATCCTCTTGCCGGGTGTAGCGGTAGATTTCATACACAAAGTGCAGGGCGGCGGCGACCCACGACCCACACTCGTCAATGACCCGCTCCGAGTCCAGCTTCTCTCCGGGTTGGAGAACCAGGGCCGAGGTCAGGGCGGCGGTATGAAAATCCGCGTTCAGCGTTCGGCCGCTGTGCTGCGCCCCCTGTTTGACCAGGTTCAGGTTGGCCTGCAGCATGCCCGGCTGTTCGTTAAAAACTGAGATCAGGCCGTCGCCATACGCACCCGCGCTTTTCAGGGCCAGGGGGCCGTTGGCCGCAACCAGGATGGGCACAGTATGTTCCAGATCCAAAAACTGCAGGTCTTGGTGCAGAAAACAAATTGTGCGGGTCGTGCCGTTCAGCGTGTACTCAACTTCTTGCCCGCGCAGCAGGGTTCTGACGACCCGTAGATACTCGCGAAAATCCCGAATTTTCATCGGGTTCATACCCATGACCCGCATGGCCGTGTGTCCGGTGCCAATGCCCAGGAAGACGCGGCCCGGGGCGATGCGGTTGATCGAGGCAATGGAGTGGGCCGTGACCGGGGCGATCCGGGTGCCCGGAATCGACACGCCGGTGCCGAGCTTGATCCGTGAGGTATTGTGGGCGGCCAGGGCCAGGGTGGCATAACAGTCCGACCAGATCATTTGGGAATCCGGCACCCAGGCCCGGTCATAGCCGAGGTCTTCGGCGTACTTGATCAGCTGCCAGTCGTCGATTTTTGTAGCTACGGTCAGGCTGAATTCCATGCGTGTCTCCTGTCTGAAGAGAATGTTCGGCCCTAGAGCATACCTGTTTGATGCGTGCGGACAAGCACCGGTGTGTGTTGAAAAGTGATAACGGACTGTCTATGGGTGTCGTATAGACGAAAGGCAATCCTGATAACAACTGACAGCATAAGGACATGACGATTGCCTTTCGAGGAGGGCAGCCATGGACACCAAGCATTCGGTCGTACGCCAGCACATCAAGCATCCGGTCATTGACGCCGACGGGCACTGGCTCGAGTTCGGCCCCCTGATCCGTGAGCGGCTGCGGTCAATCGGGGGAGACCGAGCGGTGGAGGGCTTTGCCAGCTTCCCCAGCCTTGCTGATGAGCACCTGTCCATGTCGGTCGCCGAACGGCGCCGGCGGCGGATCGCCCAGCAGGGCTTCTGGGGGCTGCCGACCAAGAATACGCGCGACCGGGCCACCGCCATCATGCCCCAGCTGCTGTACGAGCGCCTGGATGAACTGGGACTTGATTTCTCGGTCATGTACCCGACTGCCGGGCTGGCCCTGCCGCTGATTGCGGATGCCGAGACCCGGCGGGTCACCTGTCGGGCCTTCAACACCTTCAGCGCCGAGTATTTCCGGGCTGTCTCGGACCGTTTGACGCCGGCCGCGGCGATTCCGATGCACACCCCGGAAGAGGCGATTGCCGAGCTTGAGCATGTCAAACAGCTGGGCCTCAAGGTCGTGATGCTGGGCAGCATGATTCGGCGTCAGATCCCCGCCGTCGTCCAGGAGCAGCCCGAAGCCGCCAGTCTGGCGGCCTGGTACGACGTGTTCGGTCTGGACAGCGAGTATGACTACGATCCGGTCTGGGCCACCTGTGTGGAGCTGGGCTTTTCACCGACCTTTCATTCGGGTGGCCGGGGCTATGGGCTGCGCGTCTCGCCCTCCAACTTCTGTTACAACCATATCGGCCATTTTGCCGTTGCCGGTGAGGCGGTGTGCAAGGCGCTCTTTCTGGGCGGCGTGACCCGTCGCTTTCCGAGCCTCAAGTTTGCCTTCCTGGAGGGCGGGGTCGGCTGGGCCTGCCAGCTGTACGCCGACCTGATCGAACACTGGGAGAAACGCAATGCCGATGCCCTGGAGGAGGTCAATCCAGACAATCTCGATGTTGATTTACTGCGGCAGCTGGCCGCAGCCCACGGCAGTCAGGAGATTGTGGCGGCGCTGACCGACCGGCGGGCGGCCCTTGACACGGCCAGGCAGCCGGTCGGGGCGGCTGCAGTGGGCGGCATCGACAATGTGGACGATTTCTCGGCCTGCCGGATCGAAAACAAACAGGACTTTCACGAACTGTTTGCCACGAAATTTTATTTTGGCTGCGAGGCCGACGACCGGATGAACGCCTGGGCCTTCAGTCGGCAGCATAACCCGCTCGGCTCGCAGCTGAACGCCCTGTTCGGCTCCGACATCGGCCATTTTGACGTGTCCGACATGGCCGGGGTGCTGCCCGAGGCCTACGAGCTGGTCGAAGACGGTCTGATGGACGCCGACAACTTCCGCGACTTTGTATTCACCAACCCGGTCCGTTTCTGGGCCGAGGCCAACCCCGAGTTCTTTACCGGCACCGTAGTCGAGCACGAGGCCGCCGCCCTGCTGGCCGCTACAGCTCCGGCTGTGGCAAGCAACGGGGCAGCGGTCGGCCAGCCGTCGAAATAAATCGGCCGGGGAGGGGCGGGCCGCCACCGCACGCAGGAGCGCGGCCAACTCGACCCGTCGGCGCGCCCGCGCGACCTCGCGCGCTTCTACGTGGCGCTGCTCCAGGGCTTGAGCCT
>JAGWBB010000005.1:95730-97407 GCA_021296095.1 Desulfurellaceae bacterium
AGAGGACGTCGAGCTTGTCAAATCGGGTGAAGATGCGCCGGAAGGCTTTCAGGCGGCGGAACAACCGCTCCACTTCATTGCGTTTCCGGTACAGCTGGCGGTCATAGGTCCAGGGCGCAACGCGGTGGCGCTTCGGGGGGACCACGGGCGTGACCCCTAACGCCAGAGCCAAGTGGCGGGTTTCCTCTCCCTCGTAGGCCCGATCCATGAGCACCGGCAGCCCCGCTGGCTCCGGCTTCAGGCGGCGCAGGAGCCGCCGCCCCGCCCGGGCGTCATGCGCCTGCCCGGGAGATAACGCCAGCGTCAGGGCCGTCCGGGCATTCGCGGCAACCAGATGCAGTTTGGTCGTCCAGCCTCCTCGGGATTTGCCGATGGCCTGGGGACCGTTGGCTTGATGGTCCGCCTCCCTTTTCCGCCCGCCGCCGACCGATGCGCCTTGGCCGGCGTCGAATCCAGCAGCAGGGCCACCGGCGGCCCCCCGGCCGCGGACAGCCGCGCGAACACGCCGTCCCAGACGCCTTTGCCCGCCCAGCGCACGAACCGGTTGTACAGCGTCTTGTCTGGCCCGTAGACCGCCGGCGCATCGCGCCACCGGCAGCCACTCTGCAACACGTGGATGATCCCCGAGATGACCCGCCGGTCGTCCACCCGGGGCACGCCCCGCACCTTGGTCGGCAACAGCGGCTGGAGCCGCGCGAATTGTCGGTCAGAAAGCCAGAAAGAGTTGGGCAGCGCACTTCCTCCCTCACAGCACAGAACCCCATCACACGCGGTTGACCCAGACTACCCCCTTTATGAGTCCGGAGCCTAGAGCATTTTCACCCTATGTTGAGTCATGGCTTTGCGGGCGAGGCTGTGGGACATGCCTCGGGCGAGACATGGAAGCGCTTGGGAAGCCTCTCAGACGCATCAGAGATCACTGAAAATGCTCTAGCCTGTGATAGAAAGCGCCCCAGGAGGGAGCTGTCTACTTTCCCGCCATGTCTTGCAGCGCGGGCCTGGAGGACGGGCAAATCTTTGCTTGGACTCTGACCGTCCGGTTGTGTCGGCTTCGGGGTGCCGGTCGAGTCTTGAGCGACCCGAAAGCCGTGGCGGCAGACAGGATGTGGGCTTGATGATTTCCTGGCTCCGTCTCGTCGCAAAACCGAACACTATGTCCGTTATTGGTCCCGCTTTGCGTTCGCGCCGGGGCAGGGGTGGACTTCCTCCCAGGGGCACGGCTCTTTCTCCTCGCAGAGCGAGGTGTCAGGCCTGTGCGGTTCTCTCCCCTTGACTGAAGGACTACGCCAGCCGCACCAGCGAGACAAACTCTCCCCGATAGCCAAACGCATCCTCCCCGCGCGCGCTCCGCGCGTCAAGCTCAACACATCGCCATAGCCAAACGTCTCTGTGCACGTGCCCCCGCGCAACAGCTGGCCAGAGGCCGCCACCGTAGCGGCAAACCGAAAGCGCGGCGTGGTCTGGGCCAACTCCGGGGTGAGCAGGGCTTTCGGCACGGGCCATTCCGGGGCGGCCGTGCCGAAAGGCCGAGCCAGCCTGCTAAAGCTGCATGCGCTCTGCATACCAGCGGTGGAACTGCCACGTCGTTTTCTCGAGGTGCGAGAGCCAGGTGGGGGAGGCGCCCCGGGACGCCCAGCCTTGCTGGACGGCGATGGAGGCGTCCGTGTCCTCTCGCTG
>JAGWBB010000006.1:0-1211 GCA_021296095.1 Desulfurellaceae bacterium
GTCGATGTCGTTCTTGCGTTGTGCGGCCGAAATCTCCAGACGCCAGCGGTTGAACGTGCGACCCAGCGCAATCTCGAATGCGCTGCCGAGATCCAGGTCAAGATCGTAATTCCAACGGTAGCCCGGAATGGAAATCCCTTCGATGTTCTCACTCAGACCCGGCTCATCACACGTGCGAGGAGAGCAGTAGGTATCCCGATTCCAGCCCCTCTCTTCCATGTCGTGCACCCAACTGCCTCCAATCCCCCCACCAATGTACCACTCGGACCGTCGTGGTTCCGCGCCCGCTTCACCTGACAGGCAACACACCGTCACCATCGCACCGACAGTCACCCATCGCACCAATAAGCGCTTCATCAAGGCTTCCTCGGGACGAGCTTGCGAGGGCCTGTTCGTGAGCCTCGCCGCTAGGCATTCGCCGCGTCCATAGCCCACATGCCGGCGCCCCGGGCCGAAATACACAAAAACACAAAGCAGTACAGAGCGGCCAGCTCGCCCTGATTGGCGATGGGAAACAGGGCCTGGGTGCCGTGCGCCATCCAGTAGGCGGCCGCCATCAGGCCGCTGCACACAAAGGCCGCCCAGCGCGTGTAGAAACCGACCATGACCAGAATCCCGCCGACCAGTTCAATGATGCCAGCCCCATAAAGGACAAAGGCCGGCGCCTCCGGCACCGCTAGCGGAAAGCCGAACAGCTTTTGGGTACCATGAAAAAAGAACAAAAACCCGGCAATAATGCGCAGCAGCGCGTAGGTCTGCTCCCCATAGTCCTTCATGAACATAGACCTGCCCTCCTTTGAAGAATATGAGCAAGGCATTGCAACAACTTGTCCGAGAAGTCAAGGAGAAGTTGCCGCTGTCAGCCAGTCTGGCCACCATGCCGGGGTGAGGACAGCCGTCCATCTCGGCCTTTCCTTCATTCACGGACAATGCTAGGAGGTTGCCACGATATTGTACACACAGGAGAGATCTCATGGATATTGGCGTGTTCTGTGTCATCCCGTCTGCGGCCGCCGATCCGGCGATCATTGCCAGGCGTGCCGAAGAACTCGGTTTCGAGTCCTACTGGGTTCCCGACCATCCGGTCGTGCCGGTGGGCAGTGAGCAAACCTATCCGGGCACCCCGCCCGACGGCAGCTCCCTCACCTTTCTGACTCGCATTCCCGACCCGCTGATTGTCCTGGCCCGCGCCGGGGCGGTCACCACCAGGC
>JAGWBB010000006.1:1497-2700 GCA_021296095.1 Desulfurellaceae bacterium
CCGGTTCTGGTCGGCGGAATCGGCTCACCCTACGTCTATCGCCGCGTCGCCGAATGGGGCGACGGCTGGATCCCGCTGATCGCCGATATGGCGGCCTTTCATGACGGTATGGAAAAATTGAAACGAGCCTGCGAGGCGGTCGGACGTGATATGGACACGGTGGACATCACCGTGTTTGGCGGTCCCGGACAGTGGCGCAACGGTGAGGAATTGGCAGAACTCGAGCGGGCTGGAGCGAACCGGGTCACGCTCTGGCTCAACGCCTTCGAGACCGAGGACATGCTCAAAGACCTCGACTCCCTGGCCAGTCAGGTATTGTAGCCCGGACGAAAGGTTCGTTCCCGATGCCCGCTCGTGGGCCGCATCAGGAATCTGACAGCCCGTCAACCAATATAAGCTCGGCGTCAGAGCCGCTCTGACGCAGCGTGATAAGCGGAGCGTACTCGGGGTCGTGGTACCACGCCCGGGCCTGCTCCATGGATGGGAACTCAATCACGACCATCGTGCTCGACGGTGGCGTTGTCCCCTCCACCACATCCATCTCCCCTCCACGCACCAAGTAGCGCCCGCCGTGCTTTTGGACCAGGGCCTGGACCTTCGGACCGTACTCTTCTAACCACGCTGGGTCTCGTATCTCCACTCGACCGATAAGATAGGCTGGCATACACATCTCCTTCCTTGTCTTTGCTGTGGGTCTGCTCCGGTTTGTATCACACGAGTCGCGTCGTGTCCTTGACGCAGCTCCCTCTTGTCCACTAGAAGGGAGGCTTCCATAGGAAGACCGGGACAAGAGAAGGTTCTGAGGAAGAGACGCTCCTGTCCGCCGTCCAAACCTGCAAAGAAGGAAAACATGGAGTCATTTTTTCGGTGGATCATCCGTTTTCGATGGCTGGTCATCGTACTGGCCCTCGCCAGTACAGTTCTGGCCGCCCTGCCCCTGCAAAGCCTGCGCTTTGAGGGCGATGTCGAGGCAAATTTCCCGGCCAACGACCCGGTCATCAACTATAACAAGATGGTCGAGGAACGCTTCGGCATACGCGATCTCATCATGATCGGCGTTTTCAACGACAATCCCGACGAAAACGGCGTCTTCAACCCCCGCACGCTGAGCCTGGTCAAAGAGTTCTCGGAAAAAATCGCCCTGCTGCCGGGCATCAAAGCGGTCCGCGACGAGGATGTGGCCAGCGTCGCCACCATGGACAA
>JAGWBB010000006.1:2729-56602 GCA_021296095.1 Desulfurellaceae bacterium
GCCGTGCCCGACACGCCAAGCGCCCTGGACAGTCTCAAACGCAGCCTGTTCGCCAACAGCATGTTCGTCAATTGGGTCGTGTCCCAGGACGGCACCGGGCTGCTGATTATGGCCAAGATGGAGCCAGGGGAAGGCACGCAGGAAAGCTCGGCCCAACGCATAGCGGTGTATACCACAATCCGTGACATGGTTCAGGAAAAAAAAGCGGCCGGTGTGCCTGAATCCTTCCACGTGGCCGGTCGCGGCGCGCTTGAGGTCAACTTTGAACGAGAGGGTCAGCGCGACTTGCAGACCTTCCTGCCCCTGATTCTGGTGGTGATTGTCACCACCCTGTACTGCACCTATCGCAGCCTGCGCGGCGTCCTGCTGCCCCTGGCTGTTGTCGTGGCGGCGGTGATCTGGACCCTGGGCATCATGGCCGCCACCGGCTTCCCGATGTTCTTCGTCACCTCAATGATGCCGGTCGTGCTGATGGCGGTCGGAGTCGCCGACGGCATTCATATTCTGAGCCGCTATTACGACGAACTGTTGGAACACCCGGACACGTCCTCGTCCGAAGCCGTAATCGCCGCCATGCGCGAGATGTGGCAACCCGTCATTCTGACCTCCTTGACCACCGCCGCCGGCTTCCTATCCTTTCTGACTGCGGCCATGGTCCCGGTGCGTTATTTTGGCGTCTTTACCGGGGTCGGATGGTCTTCTCGCTGACCCTGCTGCCGGCCCTGCTGAGTCTGCTGCCGCCGACCGTCAGCCGCGGCTTGCGCCAGCAGATGCTCCGCAGCGGCGACCTGACCGCCACCGGCTGGGCGGCCAGCCTGCTGTCACGCCTGGGGCGAGGCGTGGCCCGTCGTCCGGCAGCGGTGTGGGTCCCGACCGCGCTCGTCGTCGGGCTGTGCCTGTTCGGCGCCCAGCGCAGCGTCTGTCATCCGCATGTTTGACGCGCACCACGAATTGCGCGTCGGCGACACCATCTTGCGCGACAAATTTCAGGGTACCGTGCCCATCTATGTGGCGATTGAGGGCCAGCAACCGGACCGCCTCAAAGACCCACAGCTGCTGGCTCAACTCGACCGCCTCCAGGCCACGGTCGAGCAAGACCCCCAGGTTGGCGGCTCGCTGTCGCTGGCCGAATACATCAAACGCATGAACCGGGTCATGAACGAGGACCGGCCCGAGATGGAAGTCGTCCCCAGCTCACGTGACCTGGTGGCCCAGTATCTGCTGCTGTACTCGTTCTCCGGCGACCCCGACGACTTTGATGAGATCGTCGACTATGACTACCGGCACGCCAATGTCACGGTCTATCTGCGGTCCGATACAACCCGGGATGTCGAGCGGGTGGTGGGGACGATCCGAGACTTTGCCATCCAGGAATTTGGCCATAATGGAGACACCGACGCGGCCGCCCACGACGCACCGATGATCCGCTTTGGCCGCTGGCTGGCCGGCATTCAGCCCACCGTCCTGGGCTGGGAAACCGACAGCGGTTTTCGGATCGGCATTGCCGGCAACGGCTATATGCTGAACCGCATGAACGAGCTGGTTGTGTCCGGCCAGCTGGCGAGTCTGGTCACCTCACTGGGCGCGGTCTTTGTGCTGACTACCCTGATGTTCCGCTCGTGGGTCGCGGGCCTGATCAACGTCATTCCGATCAGCCTGGTCATGGTGTTCAGCTTCGGTCTGCTGGGGCTGCTCAACATCCCGCTGGAGGTCGGCAAATCGCTGACCGCGTCCATGGTCATTGGCATCGGCATTGACTACACGATTCACTTTCTCAACAAGTATCGGGTCAAAGTCCGGGACGGCCTGACCGACCCGGTAGACATTACGGCCGCGACCATGGCCACCTCGGGCAAAGCCATCTTTTTTAATGCGGTGGTCGTCATCGGCGGCTTCCTGGTCTTTCTGACTTCGAGCTTCCGCCCCAACTTCTACCTCGGCGCCATGCTGTCGCTGAACATGGGGGCGTGTTTGCTCGTCTCAATGACGGTGCTGCCGGCGATCCTGAACAGGTTCCGGCCCCGCTTTGTGTACGGCCCGCCCTCGGCCTCGCCCGACGTGCCACGTCCCTAAGGGGGTCAAGTGATTCACCATTCGTCGCGCCCCTCACGCATCAACTCTTCTGCGGGCGTGTGTGCGCGCCCCTGGGTCAGCTGGCGAAGTTGTGCCGCGAGTTCTCCAAATGTCGGTTCAAGCTCGCTGAAAAGAGCCTGACGCAAAATCTCCCGGTGCTCAGCCTCAACCGACCGCCCGTGTCGTGCAGCGCGCCGTTTCAGACGAATGATGAGGTCGTCATCGAGATTTCGGACGTGTAGATTTCCAGGCATGAGATGCTCCATTGAGATATATGGGAGCATTGACCTCAACTTTTTTGCTCTTTTTCAAGCGTTTTCAAGTCAGTCCGCCCGGCAAAGGCAATCGTAATAACAACAGAGAGCAAAAGGACATCACGATTGCCTTCGGCGCCGGATCCAATAGTAGGGATGCGCGGCTGCGACCAGGCTGTGGCGGGTCAAACGACACCAGGCCGGGATATCCTGGGGCGCGCCGGGGTCGCGGGCGGTCAAGGCCAGCAGCTGGTCGGCCTGGAGTCGCTTCATCCGCAGCCGAAGCTCCAAGACCAGGTCGCCACAGCTCATGTCCCCGGCATCCCACACCGCGTCGGGTTTCAGCTCGGTTTCAGGCTGAGGCTCAGCCTCCTCTGGTCCAAGCGCCGTCTCGGGCGGACTGCCGTCGGACCAGAGACAGGCGGGCCGCTCCAGGTTCCGGGCCTGGCCCTCGTGTCGGTTGGCCCACCGCCAGCCGCTCCAGTAGCACGGGTGACGCCGAATGTAGCGCACGGCGTCGGCCAGGAACTCCGGCACCGGCCGCTCATAGCCGGCGGCAATACAGGCGACACAGCGCGGGGTGGTTTTGAATCCGGACGCCACACAGATGACGTAGGCGTGGCTGCATAAGACGCGCCCACAGCTCATACACGTCAATGCGCCCAAGCGCTCCAGCTCGGCCAGCAACGCGACCCGACGCCGTTCTTCGGCCTCCTCATCGCCGTCACCCTCGTCTTCAAGGGCAATCGTGATGTCCTTTTGCTCTCTTCTGTTATCACGATTGCCTTTGTCAAACAGACTATCGAACTCCTTGTCCATGGTGTGTCTTCTTTTAATCCACCAGCGCCTGATAGCTCAGCACACGCAGGTCACGACGAATCGGGTAGGAGGACGAAGGCATCAGCTGGGTCAGGAAGAGGACGCTCATATCTTCGACCGGATCGATCCAAAACGCCGTGCTCGCCGCCCCGCCCCAGGCATATTCCCCGGGCGAGCCGACAATGCCACTCTTGGCCGGATCGAGCACAACCGAAAAACCGAGCCCAAAGCCGATTCCGTCAAACGGCATTTCGCTGAACACCTTCTGACCGATGCCGGCCAGATCGGTATTGCCGGGCAGGTGATTGATGGTCATGAATTCGACCGTCTTGCGACCCAGAATACGCTCGCCGTTCAACTCGCCTTTATTTCGCAACATGCGCATGAAGCGCAGATAGTCGGCAGCGCTGGACACCAGCCCGCCGCCACCCGACAGAAAGCTGGGTTTGCGGCAGTACGGACTGTCCGGCGGGCTGTCGGCCAGCCGCAGCCCGCCTGCGTCGTATTCATAGTTGGCGCCGAAGCGGGAGACTTTATCCTCGGGCACGAAAAACCCCGTGTCGGTCATGCCCAGCGGGGCGAAAATGTGTTCGGCCAAGTAGGCGTCCAGGCTCATACCGGACAGGACCTCCACCAGGTAGCCCAGGACATCGGTCGCCACGCTGTAGCTCCAGCGCGTGCCCGGCGAGAACAGCAGCGGCAGCTCGCCCAGCGTTTCGACCATGTCGTGCAAGGTTCCGCTGGAGCGGGAGCCTTCCACCCCACGCGCCCGGTACATGGCGTCAACGGGATGGAGGTTCATGAAACCGTAGGTCAGGCCGGAGGTGTGGGTCAGCAGATCGCTGATGCGCATCTTACGCTCGGCCGGAACGCTGCGGTAGTCATCGCGGTCGCCGGACTCGAACACTTCGAGGTGCTTAAAGGCCGGGATGAAGGCCGAGACCGGGGTATCGAGCTGAAAGACGCCCCGCTCGTACAGGCTCATGAGGGCGACGCTGGTGATGGGTTTGGTCATTGAGTAGATACGAAAAATGGTATCGTCTTCGACTGGAACCCGGGCTTCAACATCCCGCCACCCATACCGGTCGAGATAGACCGGCTGGCCGCGTCGGGCGACGACTACCAGATAGCCGGGCAGCTTGCCGCTCTCGACATAGTCTTTGAGGTAGACGGCAATCCGCCCCAGGCGGGAAGAACTCAGGCCCAGGCTTTCAGGGGCGACACACTCAATGCACGTACTCATGGGAGCTGCTCTCCTGTCACGATCTCCAGATCATGGCCAAAAGTGCGCGGCTTGGCAACACAAGACAGCCGCCTGGGCGGAGAAGTCGGGCGCTCGGCTATTTCAAGGTCAAAGGCAGGATGTGTACGGAGCAGGACCTTTCTCAAGAAGATGCCGGGACGAAGGGGTTCCGAAGCCGTACACTCCCATACAAGGCTTTTCGGGAAAGCGAGGATCGTAACGATTCGCCATAGTGCAGGAACTGGCGGCCAAGCTCCCGCAGCAAGTGCACATTTTAGGGTAGTTGCCGAAATCGACACCACGACATGACAACGTCATGATGGTGTCAGTCATATACACGGAGGCGGCTATAAGCAAATTATCAAAACGCTCAACTGTCTACTTTGAACCGTCCATTCATCAAGCCTCAAAATTGAAGGCTGCTACATCAGACCTTTCAATCTCTGCCATCGTTGATAAAGCCGTGCGTCTCCTGATGCGTGAGGACCAGGAAGACCTCGCCACCTTCGCAGAAAGAGCCAAGGAGCCCAAAATCAGCTACGAAGCCCTGCTCAATGACCTCAAAAAGCACGGCAAAATATAAGATCACTTTCTTCTGGCCGGGGGTTTTCCCAGCAGGACGGCGGCCAGGGCGGGTTTGTGGAGGCGCTCAAGGGTGCGGCGAATCCAGGCCCGATTCTCTTTTTTATACCAGAAGAAAAAGCGGTTCTGGTCTCTCTTGGCCTGGGCCGTGCGGGGGGTGCTGACCGGCTCCAGGCTATACGGGTGGTAGCCCGAATAATACATGACCGTGGCAACCGTCATCGGGGTGGGCGTGAAGTCTTGCACCTGTTCGAGCTGAAAACCCAATTCCTTGGTCTGACAGGCCAACTCAGCCATGTCTTCCAGGCCTGAGCCGGGGTGGCTGGAGATAAAATACGGAATCAGCTGCTGGGCCAAGCCGGCCTTGTGGCACCACTGCTCAAATTTCTGCTGAAACTCCTTGAACAGCCGAAACGACGGTTTGCGCATGACCTTGAGCACCGCATCCGAGGTATGCTCGGGCGCCACCTTGAGCCGACCGGAGACGTGCTGGGTCACCAGCTGACGGGTGTATTCCTCGTAATGCTTGTCTTTTTCCTCTTGCCCGTTTTTCGCCACCAGCAGATCGTAACGCACGCCGCTGGCCACAAAGGCTTTCTTGACTTCGGGATGGGCGGCCGCGCTTTTGTAGATGTCGATCAAAGGCGCGTGATCGGTCTCGAGGTTGTAACAGACGCTGGGATGAATACACGACGGGCTGACACAGTTGTCGCAGATGGACTGATCCTTGCCCTTCATTTTGTACATATTGGCCGAGGGGCCGCCCAGGTCACTGATATAGCCCTTGAAACCCGGCATGTGGGTGACCTGCTCGACTTCCTTCATGATCGAGGCTTTGGAGCGGCTGGCAATCATCTTGCCCTGATGGGCCGAGATGGTGCAAAAGCTGCACCCGCCAAAACAGCCGCGGTGCAGGGTGACCGAGAATTTCACCGTTTCAAAGGCTGGTATCGGACCGCGTTTAATGTATTTGGGATGGGGCAGACGGGTGTAGGGCAGATCGAACGCGCCGTCAATCTCGGCCTCGCTCATGGTCTGAAACGGCGGATTAATGACCACGGTCTGGTCCCCGACCTGCTGAACGAGACGCCTGGCAAACTGCTTGTTGGACTCCTGCTCGATGTGTTTGAAGTTCCGGGCGAAGGTTTTCTTGTCGGCCAGACACGCTTCGTGCGAGGCCAAGCGCAGGGTCTGCCAGTTTTTATTCTTGGGCAGGGCGTGAGATCCGGTCTGCAAAAACGCCGTCTGCGGGATAGTCTTTAAGGACGAAAAGGGCACGCCTTTAGCCAGCAGACGGACCAGAGCCCGGAGAGACTGTTCGCCCATGCCATACACCAGCAGGTCGGCGCCGCTGTCAACCAGAATCGAGGGCTTGAGTTGATCGGACCAATAATCGTAGTGGGTCACCCGCCGCAACGAGCCCTCAATACCACCAAGCACGACCGGTACGTCGGGGTAGAACTGTTTCAGAATGCGGCAATACACGCTGGCGGCGTAGTCGGGGCGAAAACCGGCCTGTCCGCCGGGCGTATATGCGTCGGTCGAGCGGCGGCGCTTGGCTGCGGTGTAGTGGTTGACCATGGGATCCATGCAGCCGGACGAGATGCCGAAAAAGAGGCGCGGCGGGCCCAGCTTTGTGAAGTCGCGCAGATCGTCGCGCCAGTTGGGCTGGGGAACAATCGCGACCCTGAGGCCGGCCGATTCGAGAAGCCGACCCACCACCGCATGACCAAAAGCCGGATGGTCCACATACGCATCGCCCGAGATAAGAATGACATCAAGCGCGTCCCAGCCCCGCAGCTCGACCTCTTTGCGGGTGGTGGGCAGCCAGTCGCTCAGTTGTCTCATACGGGCTTCTTTCTAGCACGATTCGGAGGGCGCGCAACGTTCTCCAGCCCACCCCCCATTGTCATACAGCCCGTTTTCCGCTCTAGAACGGGGGGAAGATCGCACATCAACAGGAGGACACCATTATGGCAGACTCACCATCCCTTCCGGTTGCCGCCGTGCTCGGCGTTGGACCGGGCTTAGGCGCCGCCCTGGCCCGCCGCTTTGCCCAGACCTACGCGGTTGCCATTAACGCGCGCCGGGCAGCGTATCTCAGCTCGCTGGCCACCGACATCCGGGCCAGCGGTGGCCAGGTCTTAGAGGTTCCGGCCGATATCGGCGACCAGGCTCAGGTTGAGACCGTGTTCAAGACGATTCGGGAACAGCTCGGCCCACCCGAAGTCTTGCTCTACAACGCCGGCAACGGCTCGTGGGGCACAATCACCGATGTCACGCCGGAACAGTACGAGACCACTTGGCGGGTGAATGCCTATGGGGCGTTTCTGAGTGCCAAGGAAGTGGCGCCGGACATGATTGCCAAAGGCCGCGGCAGCATGCTGTTCACCGGTGCGACCGCAGGTGTCAAGGCCGGCGCTCGGTCGGTCGCCTTTGGTCCGGCCAAGTTTGCCCTGCGCGGGCTGGTGCAATCCATGGCGCGCGACCTGGGGCCCAAAGGGATTCACGTCGCCTGGATCAATGTTGACGGGGTGATCGACATCCCCGGTCGGGACATCTCCGGGTTCACGGCGGAGGACATGCTGAAACCCGAGGCCATTGCCGAGACCTACTGGCATCTGGCCCACCAGGATGCCAGCGCCTGGACCACCGAGCTGGAAGTACGGCCGTTCAAGGAGAAGTTCTAAGCCGAAATTCTCAATCTGCAATGGAGCCGCATCGGTATCGGTACAGTCCACCTGCCGGACACGCGCAGCGTTCCCTTAGGACAACCCTCAGGGACGTTCTGGACGCGCCGCCCGGTAGGCAGGACGCCGATACATTCAAAAGAGGGGACAAAAACCTTCTTTTTATAAGCATTGTCTCGATTGAGTCCCGGAACTGCTGCTTCATACGTGCCTTTATCGAGATTCAGAGTATAAAAACAATATGAAAACGTTGTTTTACTATGATATTATCGACAAAACAGGTTGTATCAGACACAAAATACGTCTCTTTCGTCCAATTTACCTCTCATATGAACCTTTCCTCCCTATTATGACTACGGAATCTCGAGTATTTGCTTGTGAAAAAGTTGGATACGGCACATTAGAGCCGAAAAACTTGACATAAACTTCAGATTTACCTTCTGTAAGAGAAGCACATAACCATACAGAGGCGTAAAACTTCCTTCAGTGACATTTTCCCGCCAAATTATTCTGTCATCTCCCTCAGCAGACGGACAAGTTTCCTTCCATTTGCTTGAGATTGGCGTCTATTTTCGCTAACGAGTGCTGAGGAGTGTGCTTGTAGAAGTGTCGATTGAAGTTGATTTTGTAAGCGGCACGGATTTTATCTCTATCAATCCAGGCATCCGGTACGTGCGGCTCAACCTCGCAGCGGAAGTAGCGCACGATAGGGTTGAAGATAATCGCCCCAGCCACGAGCCGTACCTTGCGCTGCTCAGTGATCTCATCTGGATGATGATCGGTCACAGACGTGGCTGGAATTTTCTTATCTCGTCACACGACAACATGACGACCGCCCTCACTGATGGGCGGAGAGTTCTTCCCGCACGATCTGACGAATGAGATCCGGCGTCAAAGGGTGCTCGGTCCGTCCTAGATGGGCGTGCAGAGCCTCATTGATGAGCGTTTGGTAGCCCTTCCCTGTCTTTTCGGACTGAGCCTTGAAATGTTGGACAATCGTCTCATCAAGATAGATGGTGATTCGCGTCTTGCCGGTCAAAGGAACGACAGTCCCGCGCTTCCCTTTTGAAAAGTCATATTCCTTTTTCATATACTCGTCTTTCTTTTGGCTCAGCCTTCCGAACCGAAATCAAGCGGACTTCGTCGTTCCGGTAGGTGTAGACAACAACCATCAATGTCCCAAAGAAGTTTGCACCCATCGAAACAAAACGCTGTTCTCCTTCTGCCACATCATCCTCAATCGTCAAGGCCAAGGGGTCGTTCAAGACACCATCCCCATCTGCGAGAGAAACACCATGTTGACGAATATTCGTAGCGTTTTTCTTGGGATCGAAGACAACTTTCACGACCTCAATATATGTATATTGTGCATATATTGCAACGAGGCTGAAGAAAGCTGAGAGAGTACGCTCGCTCTTCGCCACACAATGAAAAAAGCCTTCCCAGGTTCACCTGAGAAGGCTTCAAGAGGAAAAAAGCCTAGTTGAAGCTACCTACTGCCCCCCAGCCACGTCAACCCGCGCCTGCGCCCACCGGCGGGTCTGGGAGGTTTCGGCATAGTCCGGGTCAGTCTCACCCAGTGTTTTCAGTTGCTCTTCGGCTTGGCTCAGGGCCGTGCGGGCAGCCTCAAGGTCAATCTCGTCGGCCAATTCTGCGCTATCGGCCAGAACGGTCATGACGTTGTCCACTACCTCGGCAAAACCGCCGCTGAGCGCCAAACGGGTGGGCTGATTGCCCCGCATATATTCCAGGCGACCGGCCTGCAGGGAGGACAGGAAGGTAATATGGTTGGGCAGGACGCCGAATTCCCCGACCGTACCGGGCGCCCTGACCTCATCGACCTCTTCGTCGAGCAGGGTGCGTTCGGGGGTGACCAGCAACAGACGCAGGGTTTCTGCCATAACCGTTACTCCGCAGACAGCGCCTCGGCCTTTTTCTGCGCATCCTCAATCGTCCCGACCATATAGAAGGCCTGTTCGGGCAGATCGTCATGCTGCCCGTCGACCAGCTCTTTGAAGCTCCTGATGGTCTCCGTGAGCTGAACATACTCACCCGGCGTACCGGTGAACTGCTCGGCCACGCTGAACGGCTGGGACAGAAAACGCTGGATCTTGCGCGCCCGGGCGACGACGATCTTGTCCTCTTCGGATAGCTCGTCGATGCCCAGAATGGCGATGATATCTTGCAGGTCTTTGTAGCGCTGCAAAATTTCCTGAACATCCCGCGCCACCTGATAGTGCTCCCCGCCGAGGATGTTCGGATCGAGCATCCGCGAGGTTGAGTCGAGGGGATCGACCGCCGGGTAGATGCCCAGCTCGGCAATCTGGCGTGACAACACCGTGGTGGCATCCAGATGGGAGAAGGTGGTGGCTGGGGCGGGGTCAGTCAGGTCATCGGCCGGCACGTAAATGGCCTGGACCGAGGTGATCGACCCGTTCTTGGTCGAGGTGATACGCTCCTGCAGATCACCCATGTCGGTCGATAAGGTGGGCTGATAGCCGACCGCCGACGGAATACGTCCGAGCAGGGTTGACACTTCCGAGTTGGCCTGGACAAAGCGGAAGATATTGTCGATGAACAGCAGCACGTCCCGGTTTTCTTCATCCCGGAAATACTCGGCAATGGTCAGCGCCGACAGTCCGACCCGGGCGCGGGCGCCGGGCGGTTCGTTCATCTGGCCGTAGACCAGGCTGGTCTTGTCGAGCACGCCCGACTCCTGCATTTCCAGCCACAGGTCATTGCCTTCGCGGGTACGTTCGCCGACACCGCCGAAGACCGAATAACCGCCGTGCTGTTTGGCGACATTGTTGATCAGCTCCATCAGAATAACGGTCTTGCCAACTCCTGCGCCGCCGAACAGGCCGATCTTGCCGCCGCGCGGATAGGGGGCGAGCAGGTCAACGACCTTGATGCCGGTTTCCAGGATTTCGACCTCGGTCGCCTGGTCGGTGAAAGACGGGGCCGGACGATGGATGGGTGAGCGGTGGATACCTTCCAGGGATTCGCCCTGGTCAACCGGCTCGCCAACCACATTCAGAATGCGGCCCAGGGTCTTTTCGCCGACCGGGACGGTAATCACGTCGCCGGTATCGCGGACCGGAATACCCCGTACCAGGCCCTCGGCGCTATCCATGGCAACGCAGCGCACGGTGTTTTCTCCGAGGTGCTGGGCAACTTCGAGGATGAGATTCCATTCTTTGTCGCTGATGGTTGGATTGGTGACCTGGAGCGCGTTGTAGATCGGCGGCAGGTCGCTGTTCTCAAACTCAACGTCAACCACCGCGCCCATCACCTGGGTAATCTTTCCCTCATTCATGTCATATCCCTCATTTCAAGGATTCGCCGGTTGCCACAATTTCCAGCAACTCGCGGGTGATATCCGCCTGGCGTGCTCGGTTCATATCCAGGGTCAGCGTATCAATCATCTCGACCGCATTATTGGTGGCGTTTTCCATCGCCGTCATCCGCGCCCCGTGTTCGCTGGCGACCGATTCCAGCATGGCCCGGTACAACAGCATATCGACATAGCGGGTCAGCAGACGGCTCAGCAGCCCCTGGGCGGTCGGCTCATACAGATAGTCGAGCGACGCTGCGTCAGCGTCGTCCTGCTCCTGAGGGACGATCGGCAGGACCTGATCGAGGGTCGGAACCTGGACCAGGGCCGAGCGGAAGCGGGCGTACAGAATGTAGAAGCCGTCCGACTCGCCGCTGAGGAAGCGCTCGGTCATCCGCAGCCCGATGTCGTGGGCCAGGGCCGAGGTGTATTTGCCGCCGAGGTTGATGTGTTCTTCGGCCATCGGCGTCTGGCGACGCCGAAAATAGTCGAAGCCGCGTCGCCCGACACACGAGATCGTCACCTCCTGGGCCGGATGGGTGTTGACGAAGGCCTCGGCCTCGCGGATCAGAGACGAGTTGAAGCTCCCGCAGAGGCCGCGGTCGGAGGTATACAGCATCAGGTCAATTTTGCGCTCCTCACGTTTTGTGAGAAGCGGATGGGCCAGAGTCTGGCTCTGGTCGGCCAGGTTGTGCAGTACGGCTTCGAGTTTTTCCGCATACGGTCGAGCCGCCTCGGCCGCCTCCTGGGCTCGCCGCAGCCGGGCTGCGGAGACCATCCGCATGGCGTTGGTAATCTGCTGAATGTTGCGGACCGAAGCAATACGCCGACGAATCGCTTTGAGGGTAGCCATCGTTACGCCGTGAAAGTGTCGTTGAACTCCCGCAGGGCCGCCTCGAGGCGCTCCTTGATGTCGTCCGTCAATTCACGCTTGCTGCGCAGATCCGGCAAGAGGTCGGGATGGCTGGTCTCCACAAACCGGAGCAGCTCAGTCTCGTATTTTTTCAGCGCCGACTCCGGCAGCTGGTCCAGAAAACCGTTTGTGCCAGCGTAAATCATGACCACCTGGTTTTCGACCGGTAGCGGCTCGTACTGACCCTGCTTGAGGACCTCGACGAGGCGCGTGCCGCGGGACAGCATCCTTTGGGTGGCGGCATCGAGGTCGGAGCCGAACTGGGCAAAGGCAGCCATCTCCCGATACTGGGCCAGGTCGAGCCGCAATGAGCCGGCGACTTGACGCATGGCTCTGATCTGGGCCGAACCGCCGACCCGAGAGACCGAGATCCCAACGTTGACCGCCGGGCGAATACCCGAGTTGAACAGGTCGGTTTCGAGAAAAATCTGACCGTCGGTAATCGAAATCACGTTGGTCGGAATATAGGCCGATACGTCCCCGGCCTGGGTTTCGATAATCGGCAGGGCGGTCAACGACCCGCCGCCTTCGGCTTCGCTCATCTTGGCCGCCCGCTCGAGCAGACGCGAGTGCAGGTAGAACACATCACCCGGGAAGGCCTCACGGCCGGGTGGACGCCGCAACAGCAGAGACAGTTGGCGATAGGCCACCGCGTGCTTGGATAAATCGTCGTAAATAACGAGCGCGTGCTTGCTGTTATCGCGGAAGTATTCGCCTATCGCACACCCGGCATACGGGGCGATGAACTGCAAGGGGGCGGCGTCCGAAGCACTGGCGACCACGATGGTCGTGTATTCCAGCGCGCCGGCCCGGGTCAGCCGCTCGACCACCTGGGCAACGGTGGACTGCTTTTGTCCGATTGCGACATAGATACACTGCATGTCGCCGCCCTTCTGGTTGATGATCGTATCAATGACAATAGCGGTTTTGCCGGTCTGGCGGTCGCCGATGATGAGTTCGCGCTGGCCGCGACCGATCGGGATCATGGAGTCAATAGCCTTCAGACCGGTCTGGACCGGCTCTTTGACCGGCTGGCGCAGCACGATGCCCGGGGCTTTGACCTCAATCCGTCGCGACTCGGCGCTGGTGATGGGTCCTTTGCCGTCGATGGGCTGACCGAGGGCATTCACCACCCGACCCAGCATGGCGTCGCCCACCGGCACCTCGGCGATACGCCCGGTGCGGCGCACCTCGTCGCCCTCCTTGATAGCCTGGACCTCGCCAAACACGGCAGCCCCGACGTTGTCCTCCTCAAGGTTCAGGGCCAGCCCGAACATGTCGTCCGGGAACTGGAGCAATTCGCCGGACGCGACCTGATCCAGGCCGTGAATCCGCGCGATGCCATCGCTGGCCGACAGGACGGTTCCCGTCTCGCGCAGCTCGACCTGGGCGTCATAACCCTGAATCTGTTGCTTGATAATTTCGCTGATCTCAGCCGCACGCAGTTCCATTACACCCTCTTCATGTTGCGTTTCTCGTTTCCCTTCACACGTCTGCCAAACGTCTGCTGATGCGTCCCCGCGTGGCCTCTACAACCGCTCGGCCAGCGCCTGAGCGATGCGTTGGAGCTGGGACTTGAGGCTCGCGTCGTAGACTTGACCCTCAATTTCGACGGTCACCCCACCCAATAGTCCAGGATCATGCTCAACGACGGGGATGACGGTCTTGTTCGTCTTATGGCTGAAGGCGTCAACAATGGCTTGCAGTTCGTCCTCGGACAGCTCGGCCGCCGATGTCACCCGCACCCTTACCCGGCCCAGCAGTTTCTCCAGCAGGCTGTGATAGCTGCTTTCAATATCGGCCACGACATTCAGACGGTCGTTCGCGGCCAGGACACGCAGGAAATTGGCCACCAGCGCCTGGGGTGCGGCGGCACCGATCAGGCTCTCGACAATATCACTCCGTGTTCTGGGCGACAGGGTCGGCAGGGCCAGGGTACGGGCCAGGCTTGGCTCGGCCAGTACCCCGGCGATGTGGGTGAGTTCGGCTCCTATCGCTTCCTCCTGGCCCGCCTCCTGGGCCAGGCTGAGCAGGGCTTTGGCGTATCGTCTGGCGGCTGCTGGCATCGCTTACCTCATGCAGGTGGGTGATGATCTCATTCTGCTCGGCTGAGGTCATCATCACCCACCTTATCAACAAGCTCGTTGACCAGACGGCGCTGGTCATCGGGACGCAGCTGGGCGCGAATCAGCTCGGTGGCGATGGCCACCGCCTGCTCGGCGACATCCTCACGCAAGGTTCGTCTGGCCTGTTCCACCTCCCGCTCAGCTATCTGTTGCGCCTCGAGTCGGGCACGCTCGGCCATACGGCCGGCCTCTTCCAGAATGCGCTCTTTCTCGCGTTGGGCGGATTCCAGGGCTTGGCTGCGCAGGGCTTGCTGCTCGGCCTCCAAGCCGGCGAGCTTCTCTTCGTACTCGCGACGGACCTGCTCGGCCTCGGCCTGGGCCAGCTTTGCCTCGTTGAGCGCCTGAACAATCGTCTCCTTGCGCTTACGGAGCGCTTCTTTGACAAACGGCAGCGCGAATTTTCGCAGGACCAGGACGAACAGAACAAAATTAATGGTAAAAAAGAGGAGACCGAGCAGCTGATCTCCAGTCACCCCGTGGTGCTCATCGCCTGCGCCCTCTCCGGCCGCCCAGACAGCGGTCGTCAGCAGCAACGGAAAGAGGACGGCGAGGAGAAAGGTGAACGATGAGGGCCATCTCATCAAGAAGAGATCAGCGTTCACCTTCCAGACCGTCTTGGCTACATATTTGCGCATGGTTACGTCAGAGACCTTCCCAGCAGACGCGCCGCAATCTCGTTGGAAAAGTCAGGAATGCGTTGTTCAAGGTCGTGGCGCGCCTCGGCAATCTCACGTTCGAGGCTCTGCCGCAGCTGGGCAAGCGTCTGACTGGACTCTTCGCGGGCCTGTTCGATCAGCTCCCGCGACTGCTCCTGGGCCTCACGGTAGACGGCGTCAACCTCCTGCATGGCGCCCGAGCGCGCTTCGGCCAGCTGGGTGCGATACTCCTGGCCCTTGACCTCGGCGTCGGCCTTGATCTGGGTCGCCTCCTGGAGCGCCCCGGCGCTGTTGTGTTCCCGGTTGGCCAACAGGACCAGGTTGGGCTCAAACAGCACGCGGCGCAAAACAGCCCACAGAACGAGAAACAGAACAATCTGGCAGAAGAAGGTCCAATCTGGAGGAAATGCTAGCACGACCCGGAGCCTCCTGTGTCCGAACGAAGTCGGCGTGTAATATAGAGGGAATTCCGCATTAGGGCTAGGGCGTCTCGGGGGAGATCAGACAAGCGGCTTGTGATTTGCGCCTCTCAGGCGGGCCAGCAGACCGTCAAGCTCCTGGTTGGAATAGTACTCAATCTCAATCTTACCGCCCTTTTTTCGGGGATGCAGGCGGACCTTGGTGCCCAGCTGACGCATTAGTTCCTCTTCAACTGCCTTTAAGTAAATATGCGCCTGGTCGGCCATTTTTTCCGGGCCGGGCGGCCGGTCGTGAGCCGCTGTCTGTTCGATGCCCTCCAAAGAGCGGGCGACCAGGGTCTCTGTTTCCCGGACCGATAAGCCCTGGCGGATGATCTGACGGGCCAGCTCAATCTGCCTGTCGGGCGTTTCCAGGGCCAGCAGGGAGCGGGCATGGCCGACCGAAAGATTGCCGCGGTCCACGTCTTCCTTGATTTCCTCGGGTAAATTCAGCACCCGCAGCAGATTGGCGATGACCGGCCGACTCTTGCCGACCCGTTTGGCCACATCCTCCTGGGTCAGCTGAAACTCGTCCATCAGCTGACGGTAGGCCAGCGCCTCCTCAATCGGGGTGAGTTCTTCGCGCTGAATGTTCTCCACCAGGGCCATCTCCAGGCTCTCGGCGTCGCTGACCTCCTTGACGATGACCGGCACACGCTCAAGGCCGGCCCGCTGCGCCGCGCGGAAGCGACGCTCGCCGACAATCAACTCGTAGCCGGAGTCGGCTTTGCGCACTACCAGCGGCTGTAACACGCCCTGCTGACGAATGGAGTCGGCCAACTCGGCAATCCGCTGCTCGTCAAAATAGCGCCGAGGCTGACGTGGGTTGGGGCGGATTTCGGACACATGCACGCGCCGTTCGGCGGCCGGCGGCGCCATGGACACGCCTTCGGGTATCAGCGCGCCCAGCCCGCGGCCGAGGCCGCGACGTTTTGGGACTGACTTGGGACTCGCACCAGTGTTGACCGCTACTTCACTCATCTATTCCTCCCCGTGTCGTTTCCACACAGGCGAACGCTGGGTTCTTCTCGGACAGAGATTCATCAGCGTTCGCCTTTTCCTCAGAAGCAGCCTGGGCGACGACGGGCGTCGACGTCCGTGTGCGGATTTCCTGGGCCAAGGCCACATAGCTCTGTGCACCCCGGCATGACGGATCGTACAGGATAATGGGCAAGCCATGACTCGGGCTCTCGCCGAGCCGCACATTGCGCGGGATAACGGTATGAAAGACCTGATCGGGAAAAAATTGCCGAACCTCTTCCTCGACCTGTCGGGACAGGCGATTTCTCTGGTCAAACATGGTCAGCAGCAGGCCCTCAATTACCAGGTCAGGATTGAGACGGGCGCGCAGCAGATCAATCGTCTCCAACAGCGAGCGTAGCCCCTCAAGGGCGTAGTACTCGCACTGGAGCGGAATCAGGACACTATCGGCGGCGGTCAGGGCGTTGACCGTCAGCAGACCCAGGGACGGCGGGCAGTCGAGCAGGATATACTCATACTGGGCCAGACGACGCAGCAGGCCGTGCAGCACGTACTCGCGGTTGTCGATATTCAGCAGCTCAACTTCCACGCCGATCAAATCATGCGTGGCGGGCAGGACATCAAGATGCTCGATTGTGGTTTTGGCGAGGGCGTCCTGGAGCGGGCACTCCCCCAACAGCACCTCGTACAGGGTCGCGCTGTCTTGTTCAATGCGCACCCCAAGACCGCTCGTGGCATTGGCCTGAGGATCGCAGTCGACCAATAAGGTTGGCGCTTTGACAACACCGAGGCAGGCGGCAAGATTGATCGCGGTTGTCGTCTTCCCCACCCCACCCTTCCGGTTGGCTATACAGATAACCCTTCCCACTGCGGGTTTCCTAGCATAGCTTCCCCACAAAAAATAGCACTTGAGCTGGAAAATGTTTCACGTAAAACATTTTCGGCTCTGCTTTGTTTCACGTTAAACATGGCCGATATGCCGGCTCCAGATCCGGTCGAAGTAATGGATCGGGGCTCGGTGTGTCACGTGAAACATTGTCCGGCAAAGGTGAGCAGGGTCCGCCTCTCGGTGCCGAACGGCAGGGTGTAGTCGTAGCGGGAGTACAGGACAAACGGACCCGCCTGAGCCGGGAGGTGACGCAACTCGTCTCCGACACCCGGGCCTTTCATCGCAATCGCCCAGCCGTCGGGCTCAACAAATCCCTGGGCGACGGACAAAAACCGCGCCAGATTCCAGGTCGCCCGCGATACCGCAACCCGATATGCGGCCCGAAACCGTTCCTGTTGCACGAGAGCTTCGGCTCGGCCCTCATACACCGCCACATTTCGCAGCTCCAGCCGCCTGACCACCGCTTTGAGGAAATGCGCCCGTTTCCGGCGGGCTTCAATCAGATCGATCGGACGCTCGGGGTCAAGCATGGCCAGGATCAGGCCCGGAAAGCCGGCTCCGCTGCCCAGATCGACCAGGCGTCCCTCGAAAGAGAGCTGGGAGGCCAGGGCGAAGCAATCCACTACATGTTTACGGATGACGGTCTGGGGGTCGGGAACAGACACCAGGTTGACGATACGACTCCAGCGCTGAAGCTCGTCGAGGTAGACACACACGCTGTCGAGCGTTGTGTGAGCCAGGGGCACGGCCAGGCGGGCAGCTCCTTGGCCCAGCACATGAGCGATGGCGTCTTGATGAGAAGCAGCCATCAGCGTTCACCTTTACCGTGCAGGCAGCGTAATTGCGCCGGAAAGAGGCAACGTGTCAACTTTACTCATACGGACGGACGACACGTTGCCTCTTTGTTCCGAGTCAGGCCGTGTGAGCCTGCAGGCTGCCCTTTTTCAGATGAATAGCCAACAGCGACACGGCCGCAGGGGTCACGCCCGGGATGCGAGCCGCCTGACCCAGCGAACGGGGGCGTAGCGCGCTCAGCTTTTCCTGGATTTCGACCGACAGCCCACTCACACCGGTATAGTTCAGGTTGGCTGGAATCCGGGTGTGTTCGAGGTGGTGCAGCCGGGCGACTCCCTCCTCCTGGCGACGAATATAGCCGGCGTATTTGACCGCAATCTCTACCTCGGCGCCAACCTCACGGGCATACGCCTGCGGAGGGGGAACCAGAGTGGCCAGCACGGCGTAGGACAGTTGGGGCCGGCGCAACAGTTGGGCCAGCGAGACCGGATTTTTGAGTGGAGCGGTGCCAAGCTCGGTCAAGGTGGCGTTGGTCTCGGCGGTCGGTGCGACCATCGTCTGGTCATGACGCTGGATTTCGGCGGCAATGGCGGCTTTCTTGTCTTGGGTGTGCTGGGCAGCGGCGGCGTCAACAAGACCCAACCGCTGCCCGTACTCGCGCAGCCTGAGGTCGGCATTATCCTCACGCAGCAACAGACGATGCTCGGCTCGTGAGGTAAACATGCGATATGGCTCGCCGCCTACCCCTTTGGTCACCAAGTCGTCTATCAAAACCCCGATATAGGCCTGATCTCGGCCCAAAATAAGCGGGTCTTCACCCCGCAGGCTCAAAACCGCGTTGATACCGGCCATCAGACCCTGGGCTGCGGCCTCTTCGTAGCCGGTCGTGCCGTTGATCTGACCAGCAAAATACAGGCCGGCCGTCAGTTTGGTCTCCAAACTCGGAAAGAGTTGGGTGGGGTCGGCATAATCATACTCAATCGCATAGCCGGGCCGCATGATTTCCGCCTCTTCCAGGCCGACTATGGAGCGGACCATTTGCAGCTGCACGTCGAGAGGCAGGCTGGTAGACAGCCCGTTGGGATACACCTCGACGGTATCCCGCCCCTCGGGTTCAAGAAAAATCTGGTGGCGCGGTTTGTCCTGAAAACGGACAATCTTGTCTTCAATAGACGGGCAATAACGCGGCCCGCGGCCCTGAATGGCGCCCGCGTACATCGGTGAGCGGTCGAGGCCGGCGCGAATGGCCGCGTGGGTCTGCCGATTGGTATAGGTCAGATGGCACGCCAGCTGACTCTGGCGAATAGTATCGCTCGAAAACGACAGCGGCGGCGGCGGTTCGTCCCCGTACTGGGGTTCGAGCCGGCTGTAATCAATCGTCCGGCTGTCGAGTCGCGGACAGGTGCCGGTTTTCAGGCGACCGAGCTGAAAGCCGAGCGTGGCGAGGTGGCCGCTCAGCCCCTCGACCGAAAAATCCCCCGCCCGGCCGGCGGCGTAGTGTTTGAGTCCCACATGAATCAGGCCCTTGAGAAAGGTGCCGGTGGTGAGAATGACCTTGGGCGCCAAAAAAATCTCGCCGATTTGGGTCTCTATGCCCCGGACCTGATGGTCTTCCACGAGCAGACGTTCGGCACTGCCCTGCCGCAGGGTGAGCGACGGCGTGGTTTCTACCCGTCGTTTCATGCGTTGACGGTAGAGCGCCTTATCGGCCTGGGCGCGAGTCGCCCTGACCGCCGGACCTTTGCGCGTGTTGAGCACCCGGAACTGTATGCCTGTCTCGTCAATAGCCCGGGCCATTTCGCCGCCCAGCGCGTCAATCTCGCGAACCAGATGGCTCTTGCCGATGCCGCCAATGGCGGGATTACACGACATGTGCCCAACGTGGTCGAGGTTGAGCGTCAACATCAGCGTTTTTGCGCCTGAACGGGCGGTAGCCAGGGCCGCCTCAATACCGGCGTGACCAGCCCCAACAACGATAACGTCATAGTCCATGGGAACTCCTCGTTCAGGGTGTTTCCGCGCTACTTTCCGATACAGAATTCACCAAAGATGCGGTCCAGGATATCCTCACTACTCACCTGACCGGTGATTTCCCCAATATGATCCAGCGCCGCCCGCAGGTCCACCGCCACGAGGTCGAGCGGCAGGCCGCTGCGAAGGCTGTCACGCGCGCTTGTCAGACACTGCTCGGCTTTTATCAACGCGTCCCGGTGGCGGAGGCGGGTGACGAGCAGGCCACCTCCGTTCTCAGCCGGCTCGGCGGGCCGGGCCGGACCGTTCTGCCCGGCCGGACCAGCGCCGAAGACCAGGCCGGTGATGCGGTCGGCCAGACCTGCAAGGCCGGTCCCGTTTTGGGCCGAGATGGCGACTGGCGGGCCGACCCTCAGCCGGGCCTCAAGCTCGTCAGGAGTCGTCTGGGCCGACAGGTCGATTTTATTGAGAATGGGAACCACCTGTTTGCCGTCGATGTATTCACAAACAGTTTTGTCTTCGGCGTCGAAGGCACGGCTGGCGTCAAACACGGCCAGCACCAGCTCGGCCTGCTCAATCCCGGCCCGGGTGCGCTCAATGCCCCGCCGCTCCACCTCGTCGCGGCTGGCGCGCAGGCCGGCGGTATCCCAGACGACCAAAGGAATGTCACCAATAGTGACTGTTTCCTCCAGCGTGTCGCGCGTCGTACCCGGCACCGGGGTGACAATCGCCCGGTCGGTTCCGGTCAGGGCGTTCAACAGACTCGACTTGCCGACGTTCGGCTTGCCGACGATGACCGTCCGCAGTCCGTCTCGATAGACCTTGCCCTGGGCGAAGCTGGCGTGGAGGCGGCCGACCGCTTCAATCAGCCCGGACAGGTCGCGACCGATCTCGGCCTGGGTGCGAGCCGGAATATCCTCGTCCGGGAAATCGAGGAAGGCCTCGATATGCGCGGTCAGACCGAGCAGCTGCTCACGCAGCCGTCCGCACTGCTCGGACAGACGGCCCGACACCTGTTCCCAGGCCAGCCGGAGGCCGCCCGCACTCTTGGCCTGGATCAGGTCAAGGACCGCCTCGGCCTGCGACAGGTCGAGCCGACCGTTCAGAAAGGCGCGCCGGGTGAACTCGCCCGGCAGGGCCAGCCGCGCCCCGTGCTTGAGCACGGTTTCCAGAATTCGCCGGGCCAGAAAACTGCCGCCGTGGCACTGGATTTCGGCCACATCCTCGCCGGTATAGCTGTGAGGAGCACGCATCAGCGCCAGCAGCGCCTGGTCAAGGGTCTGGCCTGTCAGTGGATCGGTCACCCGCCCCACATACAGGTGGTGGGAGTGGAGGTGTGCCCAGGGCTGGTCGGGCTGAAACACCGCCCGGACAACAGGTTCAGCCCGCTCACCGCTGATACGGACAATGGCCACGCCCCCCGAACCGGCCGGCGTGGCAATTGCCGCTATCGTATCGTGTTCGTACACTCACTTTACTCAACCGACGCGCGCGATCCGGCTCGGCCGCGGCGCGCCGCCTCTTCCGGCACGATGCTGAGCCGCCGCAGATAGCCCCGGCCCAGGCTTTTCGTGGTCACCAGCGGATCGTCCTCCAGCACCAGATGGATGATACGCCGGTCGCGCGGATTGAGCGGACTCAGGGTAACCGGCCGGCGGCGCCGCTTGGCCCGCTCACCCAGGCGCATGGCCAGACTCTCCAAGTTCTGGCGGCGCCGGTCGCGGTAGCCGGCCGCATCGAGCAACAGATGGGTCTCGTTGTCATCATTTCTGGCGATAATGCGATTCACCAGGTACTCCAGGGCGTCGAGCGTCTGCCCCTTGCGTCCGATCAGCAGCCCGTCGGTGGCATCCTCGAAGCTGAGCACCACTTCGCTGTCCTGGACGGTGGACGACACGTCCGTCTGCATGCCCATCTGGGCCAGGATCTCCTGGAGCAACTGGCTGGCGCGTTCGACCAGCTCGGGCGATGGAGCCGCAGTTGGAGCGAGGTCGTGGTTCGCCTCTCGCACAGCCTGGGGAGGGGCGGTCACCGTGCGACCTGACGGGACATAGGGGTCGTCTTGTCGGGAATCTTGTCGGCGGGCGGCTCGGGGCTCTTGCCGGGGTTCTTCCCGAGCCTCCTTTCGGGGCTCTTGTCGGGGTTCTTGCCGGGGCTCTTGCCGGGGCTCTTGTCGGGGCTTCTGGCGCCGGCCGCCAGAGGCGGGCGCCGGCTTGGGCGCGACCTCGGCCGGGCTGCGCAGGCTGGCCCGGACTCGAGCCCGTCTGCCACCAATACCGAGAAAGCCCTTGGTCGACTGTGACATCACCTCAATCTCGGCCTGCTCCCGCTCCACGCCGAGCTGCCTGAGCGCAACGGCAACGGCTTCCTCAACCGTCCGTCCTTCAGCTTCTACCGCATTCATACCGGCTTCTTCCTTTCCCAGGTAGGGACTGCATCCCTACGACGAGGCGTGCTGAGCATTATACCAGTACTGCTGGGTGATACTCAGCACATTATTCACCAACCAATACAGCACCAGTCCAGAAGGAAAATTAACAAACATCACGGTGAAGATCACCGGCATCAGCATCATCATTTTCTGCTGGATCGGATCTCCGGTTGTCATGGGCATCATCCACTGCTGCAGCAGCATCGATCCGCCCATGAACAGGGTCAGGATGGGCAGGCCAGGAGGATCGACAAAGGGAATCGCCAGGCTGCCGAGTCGGTCGGGGCTGGACAGGTCGCTGATCCAGCCGAAAAACGGCGCCTGACGCAGCTCAATGGCGTACAGCAAGCCCTGGTACAGGCCGATGAAGACCGGAAACTGGACCAGCATGGGCAGACAGCCGCCCAGGGGATTCACCTTGTTGCGCTTGTACAGCTCCATCGTCTCCTGGTTGAGCTTCTGACGGTCGTCCTTATACCGCTCCCGGAGCCGCTCCATCTGGGGTTGCAGCTTTTTCATGGCCGCCATGGACTGAAAGCTCTTATTGCTGAGGGGAAAAAAGAGGAGTTTGACCAGGACGGTCAGCAGAATGATGTCAAGCCCGTAATTGCCGGTCAGGCTGTGCGACAGGCGCAGCAGGGAGATGAGCGGACGGGCGATGAAATGGAACCAGCCAAAATCAATCGCCCGGTCGAAGACCGGATCAACAGCGTTGAGCGCCTGCGTTTCTTTGGGACCGACATACAGGGTGTAGGTGACGCTCTCCCCAGTCCAGGGCAGGATCAGGCTGGTCCGCGCCGTATTATTCACCAGCCTGAACGTCGAGCGGTAATTATCCCCGGGTGGAGGCATCATGGCGGCCAGAAAGTAGGAATCGGTGAAGCCGGCCCAGCGGATCTGGCCCGGTCCGAGGTTTTCCGGCTCATCCAAGCCCGACGCGCCCTCATAGACGAACTTACGGCCCACCAGCGCCACCGGACCGTAGGTGGTGTAGAAATCATCGGTCTGGGTCGGATCGAGGGCCTCAATCCACACCAGAGACAGAGCCGAGATGTCCGGCGGGGCTTGCCTGACCCGAACGGCCAGCTGTATGCCGTAGCTGTCCGCAGCAAAGGTGAACGCTTTGGTAATCGGCGTCCCGTCGGACAGGCTGCCGTGAAAGCTCAGCGTCGCCTGGTCTTGAAAGCTCCCGGCAAACTCGATGTTGCCGCCCTCAACCGTGTACATCACCTCTGTATCATCCAGAGGCGTGCCGTTGCCCTCCAGGCGCACCTCGAGCGGAGCGGCATCTCCAGGACCCTGACGGACCATTTCACGCGGCGGACTGTGTTCACCCGCGTCTCCGGGGTAGTCTTTGAGGATCAGGCTCTTCAAGCGCGCCCCACGCGAACTCAATACAGCGCGGTAGACAGCATTTTCGACCGTGATTTCCTGCTCTTGGGGCGGGGCGACGGACGAAACCTCAGGACTCGTCCGGGGGGCGGCTTCAGGCACGGGGGCGGGCGGAGGCGGGACGGGGGAGGAGACGACCTGCTCGGACGGGACGGAGGGCGCCTGGCGCGGAGGCGGGGTCGGATACAGATAGCCGATAAACTCCTGATAGCCAATCAGGATGATCAGAGACAGGACGATTGCGAGCAGACTCCTTTTATCCATAGTGTCGTCGCTACCTTATCCGAAGAATCCGGGCTGGAAGAGTGGGCGGGCGGAATACGACGGGATACGTCATTGGCTATTCCTGGTGTACGCCGAGGCGGGTTTTCTCAGCAAGAGACAGCGCCCGGCCAAGCTCTCGGCTGATGTGGTGGAAAGACAGCCGTCCGGCTCCCGACTTGGGAATGATCAGGATATCCTGGCTGGGAGCAAGGTCGGCCCGGTGACGGCGAAAAAATTCGCGCAGCTGTCTTTTTATCCGGTTTCGCATCACCGCATTGCCAAAACGGCGGGTGGCTGTAATCCCCAGACGGGAGCAGCCGGTGTGTCTCGGTCGCGTGATCACCACGAAGTGCGGAGTGTGCCGGCGCCGACCCTTACGCTGCAGGACTAGGAACTCACGGCGGACCAGGATACGAACCGCTTTGGGAAACGTATACCGGCCAGTGTCTAGCGTCGCGCCTGTTTGGGGGGGATTTGGACACTCAGACGTTTGCGTCCCTTGCTGCGGCGCCTGCGTATGACGGCGCGACCAGCCGGCGTGCTCATCCGGCTCAGAAAGCCGTGTGTGCGCTTGCGGCGGACATTGCTGGGTTGGTAGGTTCTTTTCATTGACCTTCATCCGTATATGTCTAATTCAACCGGCAGGGCTGTTATCCCACCATGAAAGACAAACGACGATCTCTTCCTGATGAGGTAGGTAGTCATCATCGTTTACCTTTTCGGGCCGGATATGTCAATTTCGGTTGCCGAACTCGGGTTTGACCTCGCGTGCGAGCAGGGCAGCGACCACCTCACGGGCGGGTTTGTTACGGTACAGGAGAGTGTGGATCTGCTCGATGATCGGCATTTCAACCCCGTAGCGCTGGGCCAGGGCAAAGAGGGAACGACTGCTTGGGACGCCCTCGGCCACGCTGGACATGCTGTGCAGAATATCTCCGACCGACTCGCCCTTGCCGAGACGCACCCCGACCCGGTAATTGCGACTCAGGGTGCTGGTACAGGTGAGAACGGCGTCTCCCAGGCCCGACAGGCCCGATAGGGTCTGGGGCAGGCCGCCCAGACGGTCGGCCAGGCGCGTCATCTCGACCAATCCTCTGGTAATGAGCGCGGCGCGGGCGCTCTGGCCATAGCCCAGGCCGTCGCTGACCCCGGCCGCCAGGGCAATGACATTCTTGGCCGCCCCGCCAATCTCCACCCCGGTCACATCGGTCGTGGTGTAGACGCGGAACTGGGCGGTGGCAAAGACCTGCTGGACTTTCCGGGCCAGGGCTTGGGTTGTGGCGGCAACAGTGACCGCAGTCGGCAAGCCACGCACCACATCGACCGCAAAGCTGGGACCGGACAGGATGGCCAGCCGGGTCTGCACCTCGGGTCCCAACACCTCTCGGAGCACCCCGCTCATCGTCAGCAGGGTGTTTTCCTCGACCCCTTTGCTGGCGCTGACGAGGAGCGGAGCGACCGAGGCGGACGCAGTTGTGAACGGGACCAGCTCGGACACCACGGCCCGCATGGCCTGGGACGGAACGGCCAGGACCAGTAACTCTTTTTCGCCAGCCACAGCAGCCAGAGACGCGCTATAGGTCAGCTCTGCGGGAAGCCGGATGCCGGGCAAATAGCGGGTATTCTCGCCGGTCTTTTGCAGTTCGGCGCACCGCTCAGGTTTGCGTGCCCACAGGCATACCGTATGGCCGGCGCGTACCAGCAAGGCCGCCAGCGCCGTCCCCCATCCACCCGCGCCGATGACACCAATACGCATAACGGTTTCGTCTCACCAATACCGCCCACCAGGACCCTGAGCAGGCGTGCAGGCGCAAAAGGAAACGGGGCCATCTGCCCGGTGAGCGGTGGCCATGGTCATTCCCTGTCCCAGCCGATGACGCTCAGC
Organism: Desulfurellaceae bacterium; assembly: GCA_021296095.1. Classification (NCBI taxonomy): domain Bacteria; kingdom Pseudomonadati; phylum Campylobacterota; class Desulfurellia; order Desulfurellales; family Desulfurellaceae; species Desulfurellaceae bacterium. The sequence goes on from JAGWBB010000006.1 coordinate 28,486, forward strand.
TGACGGCCGGCGCGACTTCCGTCTCTCCGATACGAGGACAGTGCCGCTCCTGAACAAAACGTACACGGCCCGACGTGTTGTATGTGTTGGGGGAGAACGCCCAGCTGTTCACACCGCAGGCGGTTGACCAGACGTAAATCCAGAAAGCCGGTGTCACCACAGGCAATCGTGGTCTCCTTGTGGGCGCTTTTGGTATTACGATTGCCTTTGCCGGTCGAAGGAGGAAACGTATCATCCGATACATGCTGAGATGTTGATACGTTTCCTTCTTGTCGCCAGGCCAGCCGGCCGCGTGTCCCCACCTGTCGGCTCAGGTTTTCTCCGATGTCGCGACCGACCTCGTAGCAGCAGCCGCCAATGGACGGACCCAAGGCGATCAACAGGTCGGCGGGAGACACACCCCAGTCTGTTTTCAGCGCCTGGATGGCGCGCCCACAGATGTCTTTGGCCGTTCCCCGCCAGCCGGCGTGCAGGGCGGCAACGATGCGCTGCCGGGGCGCAACCATCAGGACAGGCACACAGTCCGCAGTGACAATACCTAGCAGCCGACCGGCTGCGGCGCTCAGCATGCCGTCCGCCTGGGGTCGTTCCTCAACGGAAGTGTCCGGGCCGACAACCCGGAGCGCGTTGCCGTGGACCTGGGTGAGCGTGTGGAGCGGCAGCTCGGTAGCGGACAGGACGGACAGGGCTGCGGCCTGATCGGATAGCCGACCGGAAAAGCCATGAATGAGATGGGGAATCCGCTCCCAGGCGGCGGCAGCGTACCAGGGAAACGACGATCTCTTGTTGGTGGGACGGCCCTCAGCGTTCATCCGGCTCATGCATCCGTCTCCACAGTGGTCGATGATGCCATCTGGGGCAGAGAGCGGTCATCATCCTGTCCGGCCTGTCCGATCAATCAGGACCAGCGTTTCCACCTTGTCGGTTTGGGGGAACATGTCAAAAGGCTGGACCTTGACCACCCGATAGCCGGCCTGTCCGAGGTGGTCGAGGTCACGGGCGAGGCTCAGCGGCTCACACGAGACATAGACCAGACGCGGCGCAGCTACCGCCTCGAGTGCGGCAAAGGCGTGGGAACTCAAGCCCGCGCGGGGAGGATTGACGACAATGCAGTCGATCCGAGCCAGCTGGCTGGCCGTCTGTCTGAGTTGACGAGCCGCATCGCCGGCGAAGAAGCGAGTGTTGTGATAGCCGTTGCGGCGCGCATTTTCTTTGGCCACCCGGATCGCCCGCGTATTATCGTCAATTCCAACCACGAGACTGGCTTGGCCGGCCAGATACAGGGCAATCGGCCCGATCCCGCAGTACAGATCGAGCGCAATGCGCTCCTTGCTCAGCTCGGCCCAGTCCACGACCGTCTGGTACAGCAGGTGGGCGACCGGTGGATTGATCTGGGTAAACGCATCGGCCGGGGAGTGCAGCTGCAGATGGCCCATCCGCTCGAGGAGCGAGTCGCGTCCGCGCAGCGGATGGAAGCGTTGTCCCCAAATACTGTTCCCCTCGCGACCGGGGGTGTCGTTAATATTCTGCACCACTCCGATCAGCTGTGGACAGAGTCGGCGAAGCTCACGGGTGAGATCCCGAACCTGCGGAAAATCCATATGACGGGTGACCAGGGTGAGGAGGAGGCGTCGCTGCCAGAAGCTGTACCGAATGTCGAGATAGCGCAGCTGGCCGATATCGTGCCGCTCGTCATACGGCGTGATGCCGAGTTGCTCAATCAGCTGTTTCAGGGTCTGGACCAACGCGTTGACCGGCCGTGGATGGACCGGGCAAACCGAGGCGTCGATGACCCGGTGCGACTCTGGGCGATACAGCCCGATGACCGGCTTGCCTTTGATGCGTTGCACGGCCAGCTTGACCCGGGCGCGATAGCCAAAGCGATGAACGGACGCCACCGGAGCGGGAATGGTGACCGACCGCAGAGACGCATAGTCGGCAAACGCCGCCGCGACCTGGGCCTGTTTTTTGTCCAGCTGCTGCTCGTAGGGGATGCCGATAAACGGACAGCCATAGCAGTCCGGGTAATGCGGGCAGGGCGGGCGGCGGGCGGCTGATGCCGGGCGGCCGGGCTGTTCGTGTCGAGGTGCGTTATCGCCCGAGCCGGACCTGGGTCGAGCCTCGTCCCGAAACTTTTTTCGGAGAGGTTGCGCCTGGAACGATGAGTTCTTCCTTTCAGAGGCAATCGTGTTCTCCTTCTGACCTCTTCTGTTATCACGATTGCCTTTGTTGCCGTGGCCCGGTTTTGTACCGGACGGCTGAGAATGAGAAGCGGAAGAACCCGGGCCGCCTGGCCGCGAGTTCCCCCGCCGAGACGCTGAGGGGGGTCGTCGGGATGCCACCTGTGCAGCCTACAAAGCTGCTCAGCCGGCGTCAACGACTTCACCGGCGGAAAGAGGCAAGCCCTCGGCCAAGCCGGTTGAGTCCGTTCTGATCCGAATGGAGCATAGCTCAGCCCTCCCTTCCAAGGATTTGACCGTTGCGGGTTGTGACTTGTAGTAATTTACCTACAATCGGACACAGAAACGGAGGTTCAGCCTATGAGGGTCACAACCCTGACCAGCCGGGAGTTTAATCAAGACGTGAGTAAAGCCAAGCGGGACGCCGCGATGGGACCGGTTTTTATCACCGACCGTGGCCGGACAGCGCATGTCTTGCTGACGATTGAGGACTATCTCAAGATCACCAAAACGGAAGAAAGCATTGTTGAGTTACTGGCCATGCCGGAAGCTACGGATATTGATTTTGAGCCGCCCCGTCTGGACGACGAAATGGGGAGAACGGCAGACTTATCCTGATGTATTTGCTCGACACCAATGTCATTACCGAATTGAGAAAAGCGAAGTCGCCCAGAGTCGATCATAACGTCCTGGCGTGGGCCGACAGCGTCTCGGCGGCAAGCCTATTCTTATCGGTCATTACGGTTTTGGAACTTGAAAAGGGGGTGCTTTTGGTCGAGCGTCGAGACCCGCCCCAGGGCGTCGAGTCCCCGCGCCGGGCAGACCACAACCGACGCCGAACCTCTCAATAGCAGGTCCAAACACTCTTTCTCCATCGGCGATTGAAAACCGCCGACAATCGTTACGTCGGTTTCGCGCAGCGCTCGCGCAAGATCGTAGGTCTTGAGGATCACGTCGCCCGGACAGCGCACGGAGCAGAAGAAGCCAAGCAGCCTTTTATCGAGTATGCCGAGGCCACCCTGTAATGTGACCGCAGATGCGCTTCCCATCTCAGCACAACGCCGCAATGCTGCCGGAGCGTCCGGGGCTTTCAGTTCGTAGTGTCTGATCTTCAATCGTTCCCATCCGGTTTCGTCCTCAGCGTGCGGGCAGGAACAGTGATTTGGTGGTTCCGCTGTCTCGAATTCCAGGGCGTCGCATGGATTATTCGCCGTCAACGCTCCGGTCGGCATCCATCAAGTCGTACAGCGCGACATTGCGGCCCGCTTGTTTCGCTTCGAGCCATCGCTTGAAGGAGCGCTGGCTTTCTCCAGACGGACGCCCCGCAATGAGTCCCTCGACACTGAGATCTTCGTCCAAGTCGGGCCATCTGATTCCCTGGCCCTCGCCTATTAGCTCCCAGTTGTCCCTCTCCTCCCGAGTGGCGTGGACGAGCCTTGGATACCAGGCCAGGGGTACAGAGATGGTGCGCCCATCCGAGAGCTCAGCCCTGAGCGTGTCCTCCGTAACCCTCACTTCTTTCGCTTCCGGGACTCGGACCTCAATCGTCGAAGTAATCATTCCAAGCCTCCATAAGTAATCTGTGATGTTTCTCAACTATCTGTTGAATCCGGTGTATCTCCGACCGTCTCAGTCCGCCGCTCCTCTGTAATCTCACCGGGTCCAGCCAGAACTTTGCTACTCGATTATCGTGTGTAACGTGTACGTGTTGGGGCTCATCACGGTCACTCGAATAGAAGAAGAAACGGTATGGCCCTTCTCTCAGTACTATGGGCATTGCACTACGCGCCTTCGCATTTCAGTTCCGCCATTGTATGAACCGCGTGTTCAGCGAATTTCAGTATTGTTCGTTCGGCAGGTTAGTGTGATCTGACCCATGGCTTTTCTCCTCCGATAGCCTCTCCTTCCAAACTCTCTCGACCTATGTGGTATTTCATGTCGGAGTTGATGATAAAGTCCACCTCCTCAGTGGTTACGCCGTCTCAAATTCCAGGGCGGAGAGATTCAGATTGGGGGAGCGTTTTGAGAGATGGAGCATTTCTACACCCACCACTTCGTTCGCCTCGTTGTAATCGAGTACTACACCCGGCGAGACCTCTTTGGACTCGACGATGGAGGAATCGTCGAGACGCAGGTAAAGGGCGTCGGCTTCCTTATCGACGTGGAGTTTCATAATTCTCCTTTCATGTTGCGATCAAAGAATACGCTTACTACCCGCCAAGGCGAAACGCGGGTGTTGACAGCTACACGCAGCACTCGGTCGTCCCGCTCCGGGACGGGACAAAAAAACGCTCTACCTCGGGGTCGTTCGGGTCGGGCTCGCGCAGTGCCGGCTTGGCTACCGCTCGCTTGACCCACTCTACTGAGACCGCTCGTTCTGCCATTACGTGAGCCGCATGCTTGGTAAATTCCAGCTTTATCGCTTCGGATGGCGTAGCATCACTCCTCATCACGGTCCAGATTGTCCAGGCCCATGCGGTATTTGATGTCGTAGTTGATGATGAAGTCCAGTTCTTCGTCTGTGAAGCCGTAGTGAGGCGCCAGGACTCTGTCTATCCGGTCGATGATAGGCTTGGATTTCTGAACTTTGAAAGATTGCGTTTCTGTCCTTCCAGTCTTCTTTTGATTCCGAACGAACATCGTGCTGTTCCTTCGCAAGTCTGCAATATATTCCCCTATGGTTTCCGCCAACGCGGGCAGAAGACGCTGTTCGATATTGTCAAAATACGGGGCATGGGGGCTTACTGCACCGGCAGGGCGACGAAGGTGCCGCCGTTCTGGCGAGTCAGCTCGCGCATCAGGATGGGAAAATGGCCCTGGGTGTGGGGAGACACAAAGCCGACCGCGTGGACCTTGGCCAGGCGTTTGCCGGTGGCGGCGTCGGTATTGAGTCGGTGGAGGGCCTCAATGACCGGGTCGTAGGAACCACCGGTGTAATCGTCGCCGAAAATGTAGATGGACAGCTTGATGTTCGGCCGGGCGTAGCGCCGCAAGGCAACGTGGAGTCCTTCGACAGGGCTGCTGTTTGAGGTGCTGTTCCAGGTTCTGAACAGCCGGATGACGTTCTGACGGCGCCTCGGGGTATCAGGAATCCAGCGTCCGGCATAGCCAGAGATCAGATGCGCCCCGTTGTCGTTCAGAATCTGGAATCCGGTGATCTTGGGATGAATGGTCATGACATTCTCAAGCTCCCGCGTCACCCGCCCCCAGATTTGCTGCATGCTTCCCGACGTATCAACAATAAAGACGACGTAGTCGCTGTCGACCGGAATGCCGCCCACCTCCTCGTCGCTTTCCTGAGTCGTATCCTGTTGAACGGCGGCGCGTTTGACGGATTGTTCGACCAGCGTCAGCCCGGCCAGATTTTTGTCCAGGACACGGTTTTCGTCTTTGCTCGTCCTGACGCTCCCGCGTGCCGCCTCGGCAGCCGCCCGCAATCTTGCCAGCGCGGCGGCACGCGCCGCCGCCTCGGCCTGCCGGTCGGAGAGATCGGCCCGCAGGTCGTCAGCCTCGGCCTCGGCACCCAGAATAGCCCGCAACAGGGCCTCCGTCCGGGCTTGGAGCTGGGGCGTAACTGCTTCTGAAAAATCCGAAATCAGGACCAGCAGGATCACCGCGCCGAAGCCGCACGACACCACGTCCAGAAACGACAGGCTGAAAATATCAAAGGTCCGACGCTGGGGCTTCATGGCCAGGTCTCCGCAGGCGTGATGAGCAGGCCGCCCGACAGGGCCGCCCACTGCCAGTACTCGAACGCCGCCCCGGGGTCGCCCTCAATCGGCAGCAGGATGACGTTGACCGGCAGGCGGTCGGTCTGCCAGGTGTCCTGAATCGTATGTCGGAAGAGTTTGGCCCGACATGCGCCGGAGATGTTGCTGGACCGGCCCCACAGCGCGCTACAGGCGGCAAACGGGTTGAGGCTGCTGTAGCCCGAACTGCCCTGCGTGGGCAGGCCATCGGTGACAAGGTACAGGTGGGTGGGGCTCATCGCATAGATGGCTTTGAGGCCGGCCTGGAGATTGGTCGGACCCGAGGGAACAACCGCCTCAAGATCGCGCAGAATGCCCTCCAGACTACTCGGGTCACGACTCGGTTTCCACTGCTGTCCGCCCAAATGCCCGGCCTTCTCATTATAGGTCACGACGCTCACTTGCGAGCGGTCGGGCAGGCGGGCCAGCAGCCAGCTGACGATTTCCTTGGTGCGGCGCCATTTGGGGCCGGCTTTTTTGTCCAGGTCCGAAGAATTTTTGCGGCGAATGACCGCCAGCAGGGTCTCATCGGTCATCGAGGCGCTGACATCAATGAGCAGACCGATCTTCTGGCCTTCGACCTTGAGACCGATCAGGTAGGTTTCCTGGCCCGCCTTGGGAATTTCGATGACATCCGATTGGGTGGTGATATTCGTTTGGGTAATCGTCTCTTCGAGCGCCGCCAGCCGCTGTCGCTTGGCGTCTGCCGCGTCGCGGGTTTTGTTCGCCTCGTCCTGCAGACGCGACAGCTCCTGGGAGACGGACTGCAGGCGGCTGTCAGCCGCCCGGCTCTGGTCGCTGAGCGCCTGGATACCGCTGCGGAGTTCCTGGTGGAGTTGTTCGAGGCGGCTCAGGTCGGCCTGCAGCAGCGCGGTCTCGGGCTCGGCTCTCTCCGGGTTATCCTTGACCAGCATGAACACGAGCACAATCGCGCCCAACCCACAGGACATGATGTCCAGGAAGGCGATATTGAGCCCGGGTGTGACACGTCGTCGTTTCAGTTTCGACCTACCGACAAAGATGGTGATGATTCCAGCTTGACCGGGTGGGCATCATCACCACCTTTGCTGATGCGATTAAGCAGGAACGCCTCGCAGTAGTCCTGCGTATCGACAACCAGATTATCTTGCAGCCGTTGGAGCTGATGCAGCATGAACATCAGGGCGATGCTGATCAGCAGCGCGACCAAGGTGGAATTGAACGCAATGCCCAGGCTCTCGGTCATCCCGGCGATATCACCGGCAAGCGCCTGATCGGCCTGAGACAGGGCCTGGCCGATGCCCCGCACGGTGCCGATGAATCCGATCGACGGGATGGCCCAGATGAGATAGCGGATCATGGAATTCTCGGCATCCTGTTTGAGCGCCAGGGCCTCAACGCTGGACTCGATGGCGTCAGACGTGTTCTGGACATCCTGGGTGATCAGGAAGCGGCGCAGGCTCGTCATGAGGGTCTTGACCAGCGGCGTTTCGCGGATATCGGGGGGCAGAGTTTCGAGCGTTTTCAGGGCGCTGCTCAAGCCGTGGAATTCGCCCGGGGAGTCTTCGGCCGCCTCACCCTCGGCCGCCTCTTCGGGTTCTTGGGCGGGTTCTTCGAGCAGGTCAACGGAAAACAGGTACTGCTCGCGCAGAATGGCAAGGCATTTGCCGAGAATGAGAAACATCCCCCACAGCATCAGGATCAGACAAATTTCTTGCTCGTAATCCTTGAGGATGACGACGAGATGGCGGGGAGCCGACTGGCCGGCCTGTCTGGACGCTTCGAGCACCAGCGACGCCTGTGGCCGGATGTAGCCGATATAGGTGATATGCACGGCCACCACAGACACCACCAGGGCGATAATGTTCGACAGGGTTTTCGTCATAATCAGATATCCACCGGGAATGAGGCCGGAGCATTCAGACTGAACGAGGCTCGGCCCGACTGGGCAACGGCAACCGCCAGCAGGCCGGCGCCGATCAGGCCGGCTACGACCAGGATGATGATAAGCCGACGGCTCTCCATGCGGTTCTTCACAGTGAACAATGCTCTTTTCCTCATCGGACGATTATTAGCGTGCGCCTGTCGCGTTTTCCTCATCGGCGTACAGGTATCTGGCTATTCTGAACCCAACATCGTCGCGCCCCTCGCGCAGGCCGTCTCTATACGCCGCGCGCAGGGGGGTCAGAGAGCCCGAGCGCCAACTTGAGCCTTTGATGACGTGCGACTGGCCGGAAGCCGGGCCGAGCGGATCGACCGTGCCGGCAGCCGTCGGGTCGGCCACAATCGCATAATAGTCATGGACCCATTCGCTGACGTTGCCGGTCAGATCGTGGAGTCCGGACAACTCAGCCGGAAAACTCCCGACCGGAGCCAAACCGGCGTGTCCGTCGGTGTAATTCGGGACGTAGAACCGTGTGCTGCCCTGGGTGCTCTCATCCGCAACATTCCCGGTCCGGGGCGGCAGGACGGCTTCGTCGCCCCACGGGAAAACGGTCTCGGCCTTGCGTCCCGCCCGGCGCGCCAGCCACTCCCATTCGGCCTCCGTCAGCAGCCGGTAGCCGTCCGAGGTCGTGTCAAGGCCGACCAGTTCGCCGTTCCTGATGCGGTAAAACGGCGGCAAATCTTCCTGGCGGCTCAGCCAGTTGCAGAACATCGCCGCATCCAGCCAGCCAATAGCGGTCACGGGCAACTCGGCCGTGCCGCGGTGGTCGGGCTTGAATTTCTGAAACTGGGCGTTGGTGATTTCGTATTTGCCCGAATAGAACGGTTTCCTGAGGGTCACCTGCCGCTCAAACTCGTTGGCCCGCTGGCCCTTCTGGTGACGTGGCGCGCCCATGGTGAAACGGGTTGGATGAAATAAGATCAGTTCCACACCGGCAGCGTTGGCATACCGCTTGGGCGCTTCTGCCAGACGCGCCGCAAACTCGGTAGCCAGGCTTTCGTCTATCACCGTTGTATGGGCGGGCGACGGCGTAATCTGTTTGTCAATCGTCCGGTGGCCCGGGCGCCTGAGGGAAATCGTTTGGGGTTTGGTCGCCAGACTCAGGCTTAGCGGCGTCGCGCCGTGTTCCGCGCCGTCGATGAACACGCGGGCCTGGGGCCGAGCCCGCACCTCTACCCGGCCGAACTCGGGCTGCAAGTGCAGTCGCACGCGGGTGGTTTGCTGGGCTGGAGCGACCAGCTTACGGCTCAGGCTGGTATAGCCTGGGCTGAGATAGGTGACATTGACCTGGGTATTGGCCGCCACGCTATGGTTCTGAGCGGGGTTAACCCGTTTGCCGTTGACCAGCAGGCTCCCGTTCGGCGGACTCACCTCAAAGGCCAGGGTCGCGGTTGGCCGCCGAAGACGGTAGGAGCGCTCGACCAGGGCCACGTCGTTGGTCAGCTCCAGGCTTTCGGAAACCCGTGCATAGCCGTCGAGTGCCACATCGAGCCGATGCGTGCCGCCGGCCAGACGGGTGCGCAGCGGCGTTGTTCCGGCCGCCACGCCGTTGAGGCTGACCGAGGCGCCGGTCGGAAGAGACTGAATGAAGACCTCGCCCTCCACCTGCTGGAGCGGAATGTCGAGTTCAAGCCGTTCGCCCCGGCCAATGGTAATCCGCTGTTCAACGGTCTGGTAATAGGGATGATTGACGCCAAGCCGGTATTCGCCCGGCAGGAGTTCGCGCTCGAACTCGGCGCCTGTGGCCAGCCGGTCGTCGTTCAGCGACCAGCGGGTGGTCTCACCCGCCGGGCTGGTTGAACACGGTACACGATGATCGCTTCCTGACGAGGTGGTCATCACCGTGCACCGTGCATATAAGTGGCCGGGTAACTCCTGAAGCGTGACGCTGATCACACCGCCCCGTTCGTGGGGCTGAATCTGGCGGCTGGCGGTTTGAAAGCCGGGCGCGCTCACGGCAACCACGGGCTGTGAGCTTAGGGCATACACCACGCCCGAGACGGCGACTGCAATGCCGGCCTCAGCGCTGACGGAGCCGGTCTGGGCCGCGTCCGCGGGTGCGATCTTGACCGAGGTTCCGGTCATGAAGACGACAGTCAGTGCGACAACCAGCACGCCGCCCACCAGCGCAATTGCGATGGTCCCGTAGCGGCTGCGTTGGTAGTGTCGGGCGCTTTTAATGCGTTGCTCAAATCGGTTCATCGCAAACAATCTCAACCTGAACGTCAAATGCGTCCGGTGGGACCCGAACCTGTACGATCTCCGATTTGTATCCGCTCCGACTGCCCTCGAAGCGGTACGCACCAGGCTTGAGGTGAATGAGCTTCGAGACGACCGCGCCGACCCGACCGACTCCCCTGACCGATATTTTTGTCTTGCCGTCGGAGACGATCCGAACCGGAACCTGTCTGGAGTAGCGCTCAAGCGTGTGCTGGAGTTCGGCAGCCCGGGCGGCCAATTGCGGGCTGGCCTGTCCGGCTTCCCTGCCGTGGGCGATCAGCTCTCGGGCCTGGGCGGCAACGCTTGGCAACGTCAGCCGGTGCGGGGCATCGAGCTGAGCCGTGATGGCACCGAGCAGGGCGAGGAGGCGCTCGGCAGTCTGACGGCCCTGGATGGCCGGTGCGTGTCCGGGCCGGATCGCCTCGACCTGCCGATAGGCATCAAGCGCCGAAGACCAGTCGTCCGCCTGCTCGGCAGAGCGAGCCTGGTGGAGCAGACCTTCGACCTGCAACCCATGATCGAGCTCACGCACCTGTTTGGCCAGCAGGGCGGTTTCGGACCGATCAGGAAAGAGCTGGCGCGCATGGCTGAGATACTCCTGGGCACTGCCAAGATCGTTCTTTTCCAGGGCGGCAAACCCGCGGGCAATATGACGGCTGTAGCGGTCATCTTGAATCGTTGCCCTCAGGCTGGCCAGACGCTGACGGATGGCCGGCCGGGAGGGATCTCGCTTGACGACTTCCTCCAGCGCTTGCAGCTCAGCCTGGGTATTGTTTTCCAGCCTGGCTATCCGCGCGGCTTCTACGTGGACCAGCACTTCTGGTAATGCCTCGATCTTGGCCTGCAGGCGCAGGGCATCGGGCGACTGCGGTCTGATGCGCAGGGCGTCGGTGATATGCAGGCTGGCGGCATCATAGTCGTCCTGCTCAAGGCTGGCGTCCGCAGCCGCAAGCGCGGTGGTGAACGCCGCCTCGCGTCGCTCCAGTGCGGTGCGTGCCTTTTTAAGCGCGGTGGTGAGCAGTGAGAGGGCGTCGGCGTGGTTTCCCTCGCTGAAGGCCTGCAGGGCGGCGGCCTTCATAGCCGTCAGATCGCGCTGGGCGACCGCATCCCAGCTGGCAAAGGCCGGGCTGTGGATGAGCGGCTCAACCTCGCGCACATACTCACCCAAGGTCTGCTTAAAGCGTTCGCGCGGGTCTGCATTGATTGACGGCTCGGCCTCCGAGAGCGCGTCCAAGCCCAGGATTGCAGCGTTGCTCGGCATTTCGGGGGCGGAACGGCCGACTTCGCCTGCCGGCTCACGGGGTATCACCAGCTCCGCCAGCCACAGCCCGAAGCCCGATATGCCGATGGCCACGACTGCGGCAGCCTTGAGCCACTTGTTCCACGCGTGCCGATTCGCGCCAGCGAGCCGCTCATCCAGCATTCCTGCGCTCCGGGCAAGGGGAACGATGATGACCATCTCATCAAGAAACGATCATCGTTCCCCTTGTTAGAGTTCCACCTCCGGTGTCCGCTCTTGTTCGTACATTTTCTTGAGAAAGGCGCGCCACTGACCGAACTGCTCTTTTGCCGTCCCGGTCAGCTTCTGGGTGTCTTGCTCAAACGCGACAACCTGGGGAGCGAGTTCAACGTCGATGGACTCGCCAAGCTCGTTGAGCGCATCGCGGTGGACTTTGGCCTCCTTGTTCGTCTGAAAGCTTTTGCCGAGCATGACCGCACCGGCCACGCCGCTGGCGAGTCCTGCGGTTGTCGCGACCGTGCCAAGGCTGCCTTGGGGCGCCATGGCCATACCGGCAATGCCGAGGCCGACGAGCAGGGCGCCGGCGATCCCCTGAACGAGGGCTTTCCGCTTGGTCTGTCTCTCCGCCTCACGTTCGGCCAAGCTGTGTTCCTGCCAGACCAGGTAGCTGGCGTCCATCTTATCGCTGAACACCCGGTAGTTGTCCTGCAGATCATCGACAAAAAGCTGATCGCGGACACGAACGGCCTTAGTCCTCAGCAGCATCGGATCATCGCTGCTGGGATAACTGGCCAGAGCGAATTGACCGGCTTCCATTTTGAGATGTTCGGAGAAGGCTTCCTCGGTGAGGCTGACGCCAAAGCGGAGGTCGGTCAGCATTTTCAGCTGTTCCAGGGAGGCGGCCTGCCGCTGCTTGAGCTGTTCGACCAGGTAAGAGGCGGCGTTCCTGAACACCGGGTCGTAGGGGTCCAAGCCCGTGTTGCGGATGTTTGTGTGGAAACTGGAGGCGACCGTATGGCTGAAGGACTGGGCAAACCAGTCGGCGCCGGAGATATCCCGGACTTCCAGGTTGATGGCGACTTCCTCGCCGGTTGATTCCTGAATTGTGCCTATCACGTACAGGTCGCCGGTTGCGGTCGCATCGGGGGTGACCCGAACGGCCCCAAAGGCGCCAGTCTCTTCGAGCGCCAGTTTCAGTTTGTGGGCAAAGCGGTTGGCCTCGGCCCGTCGCAGTTCCGGCCATACCCCGTCCTCGGCGACACCCTCGGAGAGACCGGGATCAAAGACCGGAACAATAATGTCCAGTCTGGGTGCATTGCTGATCGGCTTGGGCGCGGGAGCGCGGGCTGAGGCAGACGAGGGTGGCAATCCGACGCTGTGAGTCGGCCTCAATCCTGGGCTGGCGGCGCAGCCTGAGAGCGTCAGGGCGACACACACCAGGTAGACGGTACACGTTTTCACCAATTCCACCTGGCACCTCAGCGCGCCTATTCTTGTACCGGCAGCCCCTTGTAGCGACGGTATTCGTTCCATAACCGTTCCCGCATGTGCGGATCCTGTTCTTGCATGGCTGCCGCCCGGATCTGCGCCTCGAGGACGCTGTCGTTATCGGCAGCAGGAATGTCTTCCGGGAGCCTGCCGCTGCCAAGAACCGGCCGCCGTCCTATCGGCACCCGTCCGGCGGTCCTGTCCGGCGTTTCTTCCTCGCCACCCCCAGGCGGGCTCCCCAGGGCCGGGCCTAGCTCCGTCACGTCGGAGACCTGGGTTGAGCCTCCAAGCGCCCCAGCAGGAACCTGCGGATTCGTCTCGGTTCCCGATACCTCAGAAGAGGCGATTGAGCCGCCCGCTCCCAGCTCGGGAAAAGCGCCGCCACCAGCCCCTGGGACTGTATCGGCCACACCGCCGGCGGCGGCAGGGGACGATTCCCCACCAGCCTGGCTGTGGGCATTCCGGCGAGCGTCATATTTATTAAGCGAACGGGCCAGCGCCTGGTCCATGCGCTCGACGTTCTCTCCCTGGGTTAGCGATGGATCGTTCTGGGAGCTGGCCTGGAGTTCCGGTTCGGTGATGGCGGGCGGTTGGGCCTGGGCTGAAGCCGGTGGCGGTCCGGGGGTCAGCGTTGAATTCTGTGTGCTCATTGAGGAGCATCCCGAGAGCATGAGGGCGAGACAGAGATGAGACACTGCTGCCTGCTTCGATACGTTCATACAACACCTATGGGGGCCTGAGCGTGTGGTCCATCTCAGGGTATAACGTCTCATTCCTGTAATCAACATCGGCCTGTACACAGGCCAAGCGGATGATGAATGGGGACGCTCACTGAGATACGTGACGGACGATGTCGGTGGCGCTCAGCAACTCAAAGCGAGTCTTTCCGAGCTGTTCGAGACACACGAATTTGACGCTGCCGGCCGAGACCTTCTTGTCTGCCTCAATGGCGGTGCGGAGGTACTGTTCGGCAATATCCGGCGGGATATCAACCGGTAAGCCGGCCCGTCTGATCAGGCGCACCAGACGGTCGCGGGTTTCCGCTCGGCACAGACCACGTTGCAGCGACAGCTTGGCGGCGAACGCCATACCGATGGCGACCGCCTCACCGTGCAAGAACCGTCCATAGCCGGTCGCACTCTCAACGGCGTGGCCCAGCGTATGGCCGAAGTTCAGGATTGCCCGGTAGTCGGCCTCTTGCTCGTCCGCCTCGACGACCTGCGCCTTGAGCTGACAGCAGGTCTTGATGATCGAGGTCAACAATACGGGCTCCAGTCCGAGCAGGCGGTCGAGTTGCTCTTCCAGGAGGACAAACAAGTCCGGGCTCAGAATCGCGCCGTACTTGATCACTTCCGCAAGGCCGGCCACAAACTCACGCTGGGGCAGGGTTGTGAGCGTATCAACATCAATGAGGACAAGACGCGGCTGGTAGAAGGCTCCGATCAAATTCTTGCCGGCCGGATGATTGACGGCGGTTTTTCCGCCTACGCTGGCGTCAATCTGGGCTAACAGCGTTGTCGGCACCTGGATAAAAGGGACGCCGCGCTGAAACGTGGCGGCAGCAAACCCGGTCAGGTCCCCAATCACCCCGCCGCCCAAAGCGATCAGCGCAGAACGGCGCTCAATCCGTCCCTCGATCAGCTTGTCATACACCAGGGACAGCGTCGCAAGGTCCTTGCGCTGTTCACCGGGCGGCAGCACGATCACCCACGGTTCATACCCGGCCTCGCTCAGGCCGGTGACCAGCGGCTCGCGGTAATACGGAGCGATATTGCTATCCGTCACCACCGCAACGCGCCTGGTGGTCAGGCCCCGCTCGCTCAGCAGCGAACCAAGGTTGGCCAGGACTCCGGACCCAATTCCGATGGGGTAGGAGCGTTGGCCGAGATCAACCGTAATGCTCTCCATATGCAGCCGTGTGGATGGCCGGACTGTCTTAGACTCGGGCGTAGTCCCGATATGCGTTCAGCACGACCGCAACAACCTGTTCCACACTCTGCTGTGAGGTGTCAATAGTGAGCTGTGCCCTGGCATAGGCATCGGACCGACGTGCCAGCAGGCTCCGAATTGTCGACAGGGGATCTTCGGCCTGTAAGAGCGGACGGTCGGTGTTCCCTCGTACCCGGGCGAAAATGACCTCAGGCGTCGCGGTCAGGCATATCAGCAAACCGCTGTTTTGCAGCTGCTGGGCGTTGGCCGGATCGACAATTGCCCCACCGCCGGTGGCGATCACGCACCGCTGGTCTTGACACACCCGGGCGATCACCCGCCGTTCCTGCCCACGGAAATAGGCTTCTCCCTTTTCTGCAAAGAGCTGTCGGATAGAGGTGCCGAGTTCCTGCTCGATAATGAGGTCTGTGTCGATGAACCGCCACCCCAACCGCTTGGCCAGACGTCTGCCGACCTGGGTCTTGCCAGTCCCCATGAAGCCGGTCAGTATGATGTTGTCCGGCATACAGACAGACCTTCAGGTCAGGAATCCCAACCACCATTCCTTGCCAGCCCACCGTCCTGACCTGAGGTCTGTTCCACCTCTCCACTCCCCCTCAACACTGATGTTTTCCTTCCTCTTGAGTAGGCACACCTGTGTCGTAATCTTGCCTTGAGGCAATTTTTCTGATAGGGGTGAGGACAACACTTAAGGGAAAGTTTCCCCCTCCTCACCCCTATCTCATCCCTGTCATTCCACAACCACCACTACCCAACCACCACATCGACAGGGACACTCGGAGGCTCGAAGTTAAGAAGCGTGTTGCCCCCGCTTCCGCCACTCCGCCGCCCCACCTCACCACTAACAGTCAAGCCTCCGAGTGTCCCAGCCACGCTCTCTTTCGCTCAGCCCTCCTTCCCGCCACACTCCCTCCGCGGCCGTTCCAGCGGCCGGCGGCAGCCTATCCGAAGCAGTCGCGCCCGGTCTTCGGGAACGTTTCTCCCACAGCTGTTGAGCCGTCGGCAAGCCGACGGGTGACACCCCAGCGGTCAATCGCGGGGTGGTAAAAACCAGCAGTTCATCTTTGGTTTTGCTCCGGTTTTTGCCACGGAAGAGCCAACCAAAGCCAGGCAGATTGCGCAGGTATGGAATCCCGGTTTCGTCCTGTCTGAGGTCATCCTGGAGAATGCCGCCCAAGACAAAGGTGTCTCCGGCTTTGATCAGAATGTTCGAACTCGCCGTCCGCGTCAGCACATCCGGGATCTGAGGAAACCCCGACCCGGCCGGAATGCTGGGGGTGGCAAGCTCACTGCTCTCGGCGTTGATTTCCAGCAGGATATATCCATCCGAAGAAATTTGAGGCACGACTTCGAGGGTAATACCCACATCAAACTCCTCAAACGCGTCGCTTCCGCCAGTCGTCCCCGGTCCGCCGACCACCGTGTTGCCGGAGATGATCGGAACCCGGACTTCGCGCCGATTCCGGATCTGGGCCGGGGTGTTGTTGATCGTCACTACCCGAGGGCGGGAAATGACCCGGGCTTTACCCTGGGTTTCAAGCGCGCTGAGGCGCAGATTGAGGGCTTGCGAACCGTCGAGCGAACCCAGGAACAGATCCAGCGCCGGCGCACCAAGCGCGGCCGGAAAATCGGCGATAAACGGCACGCCACCGGTTCCGAGCGCCCCAACTCCACCCACGCCGAGGGTACCTGGAAAATTGACACCTGTGGGATTGCCGCTCGCCGGACCGGTCGCATAACGAGAGCCCCACTGAATCCCGAGGTCGCGCGCCAGATTTTCGCTGGCGGTGACAATATACGATTCGATAATGACCTGGGGCGTCTGGATATCGATGTTTTTTATCAACTCCTGAACGGCAACAATATGCTCCGGTGTATCGCGCAGAATGAGAACGTTTGAGGTGGAATCCGCAGCAATTGTGCCGCGTGGGGACATCAGCGCCACCCCACCCCCGTCGGAGTCGGCTTCGTGGCTGATCAATTCAACCACTTCGGTCGCTTTGACATAATTGATCGTCAGATAGACCGTCTCAAGATCAGCGAGCTGCTGTTCCACCTGTTTGGCCGCCAAACGCGCAGTGCGTTCCTGTTCCAGGCGTTGTGAGGTAGAAACCGTCACGACATTGCCCGACTGCATCTTCTCCAGCCCGTTGGCCTGCAACAGCACGTCGAGCGCTTGATCCCAGGGCACCTCAACGAGCTTCAGGGTCACCCGCGCCTGCACATCATCGGTGGCAATAATATTGAAACCGCTGACATCAGCCAGGATACGGAAAACATCGTGAATATCGGCGTTTCTGAAGTCGAGCGAGATGTGTGTTCCGGTATAGGCCGGTTCCGGGACTTCGGCACGAGCGATTAGGGCAGAGCTGCGCTGTCCGGATTCGGGTACCGCATCGGCCGGCAGCTGGGAGGGCTGGGGCTGCTGTCGCGCTGGGGCGGGCGTTCCAGGAATATCGGCAGAGGTGTCTTCGGCAGCCATCAGCACCTGGGTGTTCGACATCTGGGGCGTGGCAGACACGTCCTGCTTGTGGCCGAGATAGGCCGTGATCACACTCTCGCGCTGGTCGACCGAAAAGGGGGGGACCTCTTCGCTCTCCATATCGATGACCAGACGGATTCGGCCCTGGTAGGTGCTGATCCGCACGGCTGAAACCAGCTGGTCCAGCGTATCATAGGTTTCGACTTGGGGCTGGGACGCAATCGGCCCTTGGACATCAATCACCAGACGACTCGGGTCCCGTAAGGGGAAATAATCGATGCCGTGGGGCGGTTGGGAAAATTGAAACTGCACGCGGCGCTGTCCGGCCGTTTCGGTCAGGCGCACTTCCTGGATCAGGAGCGGGTCGGCCGGTTCAACCTGGCGGGCAGACGCGGTGATGGCTGGGACAGCAGCCGGCGTCGGGCCGGGCACCTGGGCCGCACACGCGCCCAGGCCGAGAGCCAGACAGACTCCGACCGCTGTCCTTGACGCCTGTATCATCCATCCCTGTCGCATCGTCATACCCGTGGCCGCCCTGGCACCGCCAGCCTAGCGCTGTGTCTCCCGGGCTGGGGCAGCCGTAGCCGCCATCAGTGTGAGTTCATGCTGGGTGCGCTGCGGCTTGCCGGACACGTTGGCCTCGTACTCCTCGATAATGATCCGGCGTGGTTCAATCGTTTTCACCACGCCTCCCCGTGGCCCGATCTGCGTTCCCGGACTCACAACGTAGGCAGAGCCGGTATGATCTTCGACCAGGGCTCTGGCGTGTTCGGTATTCATGACAATGCCAACCAGCCGGACCTGCTCCAGTTCAATCCCTTGCAGCGGGCTGTGGAGCTCGGCACTCGGCTCTGGAGACTCGCTCAGCTGCGAAAAAGGGGAAGAAAACGGGTCGCGTTTGCCCCTTGGATCGTAAGCGTCCTGCGCATCTGCGGGTTCTGCCGGTCGGGGCTCCACCTGCGTCCACACCCAACCGGGGCAAATCAGCATGGCAAGGATTGCGCCCAGGCACGCAACGCTCCGGGCGACGGCGGGTTCGGTCCAAGACACACACATGGCGACTTTGTCCTTCCCCCTCTTATGCCCGCTCTTCATGCGTGGCCTGCTCGGCCAGTTCGTCTTCACTGAGCAGGCGATAGGTTGTGGCAAAAAAGGACGTTTCAACCTGACCGCCGGCCCCAGCCGTCTCCTGATCCGGTTTTTTCATGCTCAGGCTGCCGATATGCACGATCCGGTCGAGCTGCCTGACCCGGTCAAAGAACAGCGCGGTCTGGTGGTAGCCGCCTCTGACCGACATCTCGACAGGAATCTCGACATATACGGTTTTTTTGACCTCGGGCTGCTGCCGAAACAGAACCACCTCCAGGCCAGCAGCCTGGACGAGGCCCGCAACCTGACGCAGCAGCTGTGCGGTCTGAGTGTGTTCGGGCAACCGGGTCCTGAGTTCGGTCAAGCGGCGCTCGGTGGCGGCGACATTGTCCCGGATTGTCCCGTCCTGGGCCACCTGGATCTGGAGGCGGTGCCGCTCGGCCCGCAGGGCGGCGAGCTTCGTGTGGTAACGGGCGATCTGGTCTGCCTGCGGGAAATGGAGGCCAGACAGGTACCCCCCGGCCAGCAGGGCAACGGCTAAACCGTACACCAAGAGGCGGGTTTGCAGGCGCAGATCAAAAAAATCGTCCAACATATGGCCCCATCACGCTCAGCGTGTCTGTTCGATAAACTCCCGCAGCTGATCGGCTTTTTCCTGTGTCAATGGCCGCTCAGCAGCCTCGGCTGCCAGCCCGGCCGAGGTATTGCGCCCATCGGTCACCCCACTCTCAATCACAAAGCGGGTGAGCGACGGCGCTCCGGCCGGCACCTGCTCTCGGACCGTTTCGCGGATCTCAACGTTCTCAAAGTAGGCCGACTGGGCCAGATTATGGGCGAAGGAGGCAACCGTCTGGTTGTCAACCGCCCGCCCCTCAAGCCTGGCCGAGCCAGCGCGCTCGGCGAACTCCGTCAACCATGCAAATTCAGGCGTATGGACGCTCAGATCGTCCAGAATCCGCACCGCCCTGGCCCGGCTTTGAGAGGACAGAAGTTCCTGAATAAGATTGATTTTCTCCTCCATCCGGGCTTGCTCTTGCCGGTGGCTGAGGAGAGCCGCGGCATGCTCACGCAGAGGACCCAATTCGCTTTCCAGACGGCCCTGCTGCGCGATGAGAGCCTGGGCTTGGCTCGACTGTGCGGTGTACATTGAGCCAAAGGTGCCCAGGCTTGCCACAAGCAGCGCGCCGGCAAGGACGCCCTCCGTTCGGTGTGAAGGGCTGATCTCTTGGCCGACATCGGCGAGAAGATTGATCCGAATACTCACCTGTCCCCCGGTCGTCTGGTGGCCAGCCCAACACTGATGGCAAAGCTGGCGGCATGGCGGTCGAGCCATACGTCATCAACGTGTGGATGCACGTCCAGCAGGCGGAAGGGTGCAAAAATCTCGGTCTTTACCCCCAGACGTGCCGCCATGGTCGGAACGAGGCCCGGCAGACGGGCGCTGGCCCCGCTGACATAAATCGTATGCAGTTGGTCCTGGCCCGTGTCCGACCAGGCAAAGCGCAGTCCACGCTGGACTTCATCCACCAAGTGCTGGGCTGCTCGGGCGAGAAGGGGCTGGACGGCGTCCTGATCTTCAGCACCCAGCTTGAGCCTCTCGGCCTGCCCGTGGTCAATACCCAACTCCTGGGTGAGGAAGTGAGTGAGGTGCTGCCCGCCAACTGGCACCTCGGCGGTAGACGCCGACTGCCCATCTTTGACGATATGAATGGCAGCGGACTGCGCGCCAATATCAATCAGGCCAATCGTCTCGTCGGGCTCGGCTTGGTAGTTAAGTTCAAACCCGTTTTCGAGGGCAAAATAGTCAACATCAACGATACGCGGCACGAGGCCGGCCTGACGCATCGCCGTCACATACCCCTCAAGCACGTCTTTGCGGACTGCAACGAGCAGAACATCGACAGTCTGGGCGTCTTCGGTCCGACTCAGTACCTGGTAATCAAGGCTCATATCTTCGAGGCTCTCGGGGATGACGTTGCCGGCCTCGAACAAAATGCTCTGGTGCAGCTCGCTCGGTTCCTGGGCTGGAAGAGTCAGACGCTTACTGACCACGACAGAGCCAGGCAGGGCCGTGACCACATCGGTGGTTTTGATCTGATGCGCCTCTATCAGGCCCTGGAGAGAAGCGGAAAGTCTGGCCGGATCGTGAATCAGGCCGGCCTGGACGGTGTCTGACGGGAGGGGCTCAATACCGGCCTGCATGACCTGCAGGGCGCCATCGGTGTCCTGTATTTCGAGCATTTTGACCGCGCTTGTCCCGATGTCCAGGGTCAGATAGGTTTTCTCCCCTCGGAATGAAACCGAAACGGGTCGGAGGACTTTTTGAAAGAAATCCCCTATGCCGCTCACAAGAGCCGTCATAAAAGTTCCAAGTTCTAGTCTTTTCAGGCACTTAATATTGCAAACAAAAAGCATATTGTCAAATGCTTGAATCGAAAACTTCATCTTTTACTTTCGCTTTTGTGGTGGTCACCGCCCCGATCAGTCACCACGAAGAGTTGACCTACGCCATTCCCGAGGCGTTTCGGGCTCGCCTCACCCCTGGCATACGGGTTCTTGTGCCGGTTGGTCGTCGGAAAATGACCGGGGTGGTGACACGGGTCAGCACGTCGCATGACTTAACTGACAAGGACTTGAAGGATATTCTTGATGTTCTTGATGAAGTCCCTGTTTTTTCTGAAGAGATGATGGAATTGTGGCAGTGGACAGCCAAGTACTATATGGTGGCCTTGGGGGAAATGCTGAGCACGATGCTGCCCAGCGGCCTGCGTAGCGAGAGTACCCGGGTGGTGAGCCCGGTCAAACCGTCAAAAGTCAAAAGCCTGGCCCTTTCAGATACTTCGGACGTTCGTGAGCGGTCCTCAGCCGCTGCCGAGCCGAACCCGCCAGAGCTGAGTGGCGGAGAAAAAATGGTGTTGGATTTCGTGTTGGCCAAAAAACGGGTCACCACAAAGACCCTCGGCCGACGCTTTCCCGGCTTACCGATAGGAAAAATTCTGCACAGCCTCGAAGCCCACCAACTGCTCACCGTCCGAGAGCATATGCCGCGGACACGACAGCCCAAAGCCGCTTCGGCGGCTCCGGCCGGGGCTGCGGCCAGCGCCCCTCTTTTACGCCTTTCGGCCGAACAAATGGCAGCCTGCAGACAGATCACCGCAGGCTTCGAATCCGAAACTTTTCGGGTGTTTCTGCTGCACGGGGTAACCGGCAGCGGGAAAACCGAGGTGTATATCCACGCCGCGCAGACCGTCGTGCGCAGCGGCAAGCAGGTGCTGATGCTGGTCCCCGAGATTGGGCTGACCCACCAACTGGTCGAGCGCGCCCAACAACGTTTTGGATCGCAGGTCGCCGTTGTGCACAGCAGTATACGGTCCAGCCAGCGCCGGGCAGAATGGCAACGCATCGCACGCGGAGAGGCTCGGGTCATTATCGGTGCCCGCTCGGCGATTTTTGCTCCGGTAAGCCAACTGGGCCTGATCGTAGTCGATGAAGAGCACGACAGCGCCTACAAGCAGGAAGAGGGGGTCCGGTATAACGCCAGAGACCTGGCCGTGGTCCGTGGCAGGATATCCTCCTGTCCGGTGGTCCTGGGCTCGGCCACCCCATCGCTCGAAAGCTACCTGCATAGCCAGTCCGGGCGCTATACCCTGCTGAGTCTGCCCCAGCGGATTGCCTCACGTCCGCTCCCGGAGGTGCAGGTGGTGGACCTGCGCCGCCAGGGTCGGCCGCAATCGGACGCCCAGCCAAGCCGTGCGGATCGAATTTTTTCAGCCCCCCTCCAGCAGGCCCTGGTGGAAAACCACAAAGCCGGCCGGCAGAGTCTGGTGTTCATGAACCGGCGGGGGTATGCGAACTACCTCCAGTGTCAGCAGTGCGGGGAAGCGCTGCTCTGCCCGCACTGCAGCGTGACGCTCACCTGGCATCGCACACACCACGCCTTGCGCTGTCATTACTGCGGCTTCTCCAAACCTCCACCGGAGCGCTGTCCGAGCTGTTCGAGTGCGTCGCTGAAAGATAGCGGAGTCGGGACCCAGCAGGTTGAGGAAGCCCTCGGCCAGCTGATGCCCGACGCACGGATCGGTCGTCTTGACCGCGACACGATCCGCCGGCGCGGCGCGCTGGAGCGGATTTTAGGCGCCTGGCGGGCGGGAGAACTGGACGTCCTGATCGGGACCCAGATGATTGCCAAGGGCCACGATGTGCCACGGGTCACCCTGGTCGGCGTCGTGCTGGCCGATGTCTCTCTCAACCTGCCTGACTTCCGAGCGGCCGAAAGGACTTTTCAGCTGCTGGCTCAAGTGGCGGGTCGAGCCGGTCGCGGAGACGAGCCGGGTCGGGTCATCATCCAGACCTACTCGCCCGACCATTACAGTATCCGGGCTGCGCTCCAACACGACTTCAGCCGTTTTGCCGACCAGGAGTTGGACTACCGCAGACAGCTCGACTACCCGCCGTTCGCCCGGGCGGTGAATATTCGATTTGAGGGCGCCGATAGCGAAGCAGTCGTGGCCTATGCCGAGCGCTTTGCCGAGTGTCTGCAGGCTCTCATCCAAGACCGCGTTCCAGAGGCGCTGGTGCTGGGTCCGGCGCCAGCGCCGATTGAAAAGATGAAAGGCCGGGTCCGCTGGCAGCTGCTGCTCAAGGGTGAACAGGCGCGCGCCCTGCACGGTCTGATCCGGCAGGTTCGCCACGCACTCGTCCAGGAATTCGGTCCGGCCAAGCCACGCCTACGGACAATCGTTGATGTCGATCCGTATAGCATGTTATAGAAATCAGCAAACATCGTTCACCCATGGGGACCTGATGATACGAGACATTCTGCATTTTCCGGACCTGCGCCTGACCAAAACCTCGGCTGCGGTCGAGCACATGGACGGCGAGTTGGCGCGCCTGATCGAAGACATGGTGGAAACCATGTATGACGCGCCGGGTGTGGGTCTGGCCGCCCCCCAACTCGGGACAACCCAGCGCGTTGTCGTTCTCGACGTGAATCATGAAGAACCCGGCAAGGAGCTGCTGAAGCTGGTCAACCCACGTGTCACCGCCAGGGAAGGCTCTGTGGTGTGGGAAGAAGGCTGTCTCAGCGTCATTGATTATACCGCCGAGGTCAAACGGGCCGCCAAAGTCGAGGTCAGCGCCTGGACGCTTGACCAGAAAGAAATCACCCTGCAGGCCGAAGACCTGTTGGCCGTGGCCCTGCAGCACGAAATCGACCATCTTGACGGCAAACTGTTCATCGACCGCATCAGCCGGCTCAAGCGTGACATCTACAGCCGGCGGGTCAAGAAGCTGATCCGTGAAGGTCGCCCGCTCAAGCAGCAATTTGACACCGAACGATGACGACCAGCGTGCCAGGCAGAACGCATCGTTCCCTTCTACGGACACGGTGAAACCCCTGCGTCTCGTCTTCATGGGCACGCCGGACTTCGCCGTGCCGTCACTGCGGGCTCTGATTGAGGGACCAGACACCCTCGTCGGTGTGGTCACCCAGCCCGACCAACCGGCCGGTCGAGGCATGGCGCTACGTCCCTCGGCGGTCAAAGCCTGCGCCCTCGAACACGACATTCCGGTTTTTCAGCCTGCCAAGCTGCGCCCGCCCGAGGTCGTGGCCCGGCTGCGCGACTGGCAGCCCGACCTGCTGGTGATTGCGGCCTACGGCAAGCTGCTGCCCACGAGTCTGCTCGACCTGCCGCCCCACGGCTGCATCAATGTCCACGCTTCTCTGCTGCCCAAGTACCGGGGGGCGGCACCCATTCAGTGGGCGATTGCCAATGGCGAGCGGCAGACCGGCGTCACCATCATGCAGGTGAATGAACACATGGACGCGGGCGCTATTCTGCTGCAAAAGACCTGTCCCATCGCCGACACCGAAACCGGCGGCAGCCTGCACGACACACTGTCCGTGCTCGGCGCCGAGTCGCTCGACCAGGCCCTGGAGCTGCTCAAGCACGGCCGGCTCGTCGCCCGACCGCAGGATGAGAGCCAGGTGACGTACGCTGCGGCGATCAAAAAAGAAGACGGCCGTATCGACTGGACCCAGGACGCGCTCAGCATCGAACGACGCATCCGGGCCTTCCATCCCTGGCCGTCGGCCTATACCAGCCTGCGGGGCAGGCTGCTCAAAATCTCCGCCGCCCGGGTGATGCCGTCTACAGTCTCGGGCGTGGCGCCGGGGACCGTCGTGCCGTCCGCCCCGGACCAGCTGCTGATCGCCACCGGCCGGGGCGTCCTGGCTCTCGAAGAAGTGCAGCTGGCCGGAAAAAAACGCCTGGCCATTACCGAATTCCTCAAGGGTCAGCCCCAAACGCCCGGTACGCGGCTCGGCACCTGAGCCGCCGGACGGCATGCTCTGTCTGTCCGGTCGCCCAGAGCGCCTCTGTGTCTTGACGCACGGCTGTCAGATATGGGAAGACAGGCGTTGAGCAAAAGGAGCGCAGGATATGGGACAACAATACTCAATGGCAGACATCGAAGCCCTGGCCCAAAAGTACAAAAACTGGGGTAAATGGGGCTCTGAGGATCAGCTCGGCACCCTGAACTACATCACCCCCGAGAAAGTGGTCAGCGCCGCCCAACTGGTCACCCAGGGCAAAACCATTTCACTGGCCATCCCCTTTGACGATAAAGGTCCCCAGACCGGCGCCTTTGGTCGCTTCAATCCCATTCACTTCATGCTCCAGGACGGGGGTGACATCGCGGTCGGCGCCCAGAAACATCTGCCCAATCTGCAATATACCGACGACGCGGTGACCATGCCGCTCCAGTGCGCCACCCAGTGGGACGCCCTGGCCCATATCCTGTACAAAGACAAGATGTACAACGGCTACGGGGCGGAGGTCGTGACCAGCAGCGGAGCCAAAAGAAACGGCATCGAAAACGCCAAAAGCAAGATTATCTCTCGCGGCGTGCTGCTTGATATCCCCCGCTATAAGGGCAAAAACTGGCTGGAGCCCGGAGAAGCGATTCAACCAGAAGACCTCGACGGCGCGGCCGCGCTGGGACGGGTGAGTGTCGGGACCGGCGACATCGTCATTATTCGCACCGGCCAGATTGCCCAGGTCCGGGCCGAAAACGACTGGGGCACCTACAGCGGCGGCGATGCGCCGGGACTGGGTGTGGCGTGCGCGACGTGGCTGTGTGACAAGCAGGTCGCCGGCTATGCCACCGACACCTGGGGCACCGAGGTCATTCCAAATGAAACGCCCGATATCTTCCAACCCCTGCACATGATTCTGATTGTGCACGCCGGCATGCTGGTGGGCGAGATTTTTGACCTCGAAGAATTAGCCGACGACTGCGCGGCCGACGGGATGTACGAGTTCATGTTTGTCGCCCCGCCGCTGACGATTACCGGAGCGGTCGGCTCGCCGGTGAATCCCCAGGCCATCAAATAACTAAGGAGGGCCCGCAGCATGGCAGCCTCAGCACACCTGGCCTCGCAACGCATTGAGGTCCAAGAAGACGATCCAGTTGAACTGCTGTATGGGCGGGGGGTAACGGACGGCCTGCCGGTTGTCCCGCCCACCCAGGAGCGGGTGGCGCGCATGCTGGCCGCCACAGCGCGTGATCCGAAAGAGGAAATCGGCACCATCGGTCCCAATTACGGCCGGGCAAGTGTGGAGAAGATTGCGATCAATGCGGTCATGGCGGGCTGTCACCCGTCGTATTTTCCGACGGTTCTGGCTGCGGTCGAGGCCATATGTGAAGAGCAGTTCTGCATTCACGGTATCAATGTCACGACCTTCTCGGCCTCGCCAATGACGATTATCAACGGCCCGGTTCGTCACCAGATCGGGGTGAACTGCGGGCATAACGCAATGGGCCACGGCTTCCGGGCCAACGCGACCATCGGCCGCGCCCTGCGGCTGATGATTATCAACATCGGCGGCGCCAAGCCCCACGAAATCACCAAGGCAACCATGGGCCACCCCGCCCAGTACACCTTCTGCGTGGGTGAAAACGAGGAAGAGAGCCCCTGGGAGCCGCTGCACGTTGAAAAAGGCTTTCGCCCCGAGCAGAGCACCGTGACCCTGTTCGGCGGCCACTCCCCGTTGCAGATCAACGATCACGCCAGCCGCAGCGCCGAGCAGTTGGCGCTGTCCCTGGGCTGGACCATGGCCGGACTGTGGAACCATAAAAACTACCCGCTCTTTTCGGATACCGTTCTGGTCGTTTGCCCCGAGCACGCCAAAACCTTCGCCCAGGACGGCTGGTCAAAACACGATCTGCGCCAGTTTCTGTACGAGAACATCCGCCGTCCGCTGCGTGAACTCCGCCCCGGCGTGAATGGCGGCGAGGGAGCCGGTGTCAGCATGCTCAGGACGCCCAAGAAAGACCGTCCGCCGCCGACTGACGACACGCTGTTTCCCAAGTTTCCCAAACCGGAGAACATTGTTATCATTGTGGCCGGTGGCACGGCCGGTCGCTTTTCCGCAGCCGTCCAGGGCTGGGCCGGGTTTGACGCCGGCAGCCGTATCACCACCAAAGAAATTCAAACCTGAACAAGGAGGTGTTCAATGGGAGATATATTACTTGACCCGACGGATGTCGTCGAACGCGAGCGGAAAGCCTTCGCCCCGCGGCTGGAGAGTCTGGCCGGCAAGACGGTCGGGCTGCTCGATATCAGCAAGGCTAAAGGCGCCTTCTTCCTCGACCGAGTGGAAGAAGTCCTGCGTGAGCAGTACGGGGTAAAGGACGTCCTGCGTCGTATGAAGCCGACGGTCGCCCGGACCGCGCCCGAGCCGCTGAAAGCCGAGCTCAGCCAGAAGTGTGACGCCATCATCGAAGCCCTCAGCGATTGAGGGGGCTGCATTTCGTGCAGTTCGCACGATGTCGTCTACTTTGAAGAGCAGGGAATCCCGACCGCCAATGTAACCACCACCGAATTCATCGGGGCGGCCCACGCCCAGTGCACCGCGCTCGGCATGCCGGACTACGAGCCGATTCTGGTCCAGCATCCGATCCAGCCCAAAACCCGGGACGAGGTCCGCAGCCTGGCCGACCAGGTCATCGACCAGATCATCGCCAAGCTGCTGAGAGACAAGGTCCAACAGGCCGCCTAGCGAAGAAGCCGTCCAGTCTGGACAGAAAGGAGACGATGCCATGGAACGCGCCCCACCACGCTCTCTAAGTTGAACAGGGTAGCCCGTAAGTAAGAAGACTTTGACACAATCTCCTCGTTTCAGATCTTCGCCTTCTATCCTCCCCTGTCGTCACCTCTCTTCCTCCTCCTCTTGGCTGTAGGAAATGACGCAGACTCCTCCAGGGAGGGCAATACCATGAAGCTGAAAAAACTCTTGGGAACCGCCTGCGCCGCGCTGGCCGTTGGCGCGTTGGGCCTGGCGGCTCCTGTCAACGCCTATGATCAATGTACCCTGGTCGAATGTACCGGCCCTGAACACGAATATACCGGCGAGGTGTTCACCAAAGACAATATGGCCGAAGCCGGCGAGCTGATCATCCCGGGGATCGCCTGGTACGTCAACGAGGGCATGGAGCTGAGGGTCATCAAGACGATCAAGATCCCGCTGCCCAAGCTGTTCCAGGAAGCGACCGAGAAATACTCCGGCCAGGTCGAGATCTCGCCCGACGGGCGCGAGATGTTCAACTATGTGGCCGGGGTGCCCTTCCCCAATATCGACCTCAACGATCCGCTGGCCGGGGCCAAGGTCATGTGGAATCAGGAACAGAAGCCCCAGTATGTGGACAACGTCGGGACCGAGTGGATCACCGAGCTGGTCAACAGCAAGGGTGAACTGGAGCGGACCTACGGGTCGCAGTTCTGGCGGCGCATGA
>JAGWBB010000006.1:56742-98533 GCA_021296095.1 Desulfurellaceae bacterium
CTACATGTACCTGCCGGAGCTGCGTCGTGTGCGGCGCATCAGTGTGGCCAACCGCAGCGACGCCTTCTGGGGCACCGACGTAGACCTCGACTCGCTGTGGGGCTTCAACTCCAAGCATTCCTACTGGACCTTCCGGATCCTGTCTGAAAAAGACATCCTGGCTCCGGTTCACATCGGCCTGTACGGCACCCGTAAGGTCTGGTGCGCCGAGCCCGACGGCACGAGCGGCACGACGGCCTTTATCCCCTGCAATATTCCGTGGGAACGGCGGCCGGTGTACGTAGTCGAAGGGATTCCGACAGCCTACAGCCAGTACGCCTACTCCAAGCGCCTCATGTACATCGACAAAGACTTCTGGGGCATGAGCTTCGCCGAGATGTACGACCAGGGTGGTGAGCTGTGGAAGTTCTGGTTCAACCTGTTCAACTACGTCGGCACACCGTACGAGGGCTATCCGGTCAACAAGCTGGACGGCGCCACGTACAACTACGAGGACGTGTGGGCCTTCACCCCGCACGGTCAGGGTTCTGACCTCCAGCTGGCCCACTCGACCAAGTGGGACGCGCCGTCCGGCTACGCCAGATCGGCGAGTGAGTGGACCCAGGAGTGGTACTTCAACGAGCAAACCCCGATTAACACCCCGGAAGCGTTCTCGGTGAACTTCCTGATCCGCAGCGCTCGTTAACGCGCTGCGCAAGGGAGCGGTGTAGCAAGCCACTTTGGGCTGTCACCCGCTCCCTTGCAGGCTCCTAGGCTCACCGTGGTCGTGCCTGTAACCGCGGTGCGGACCGACTTTGTTTCGCCTTGAACAGCGAGTACCGGAGTGCGGTCCGCGCCGTTCCTCCAAGAAAATTCAGACTGAGAGTCGTACCGTATTACAGCTTGACAGTTGCGCTCTCGGAGTGCCAGACTTGGGCGGTCGTGCAGGAGGGATCAGCCATGGGCGCATATCAGGTCATCGACATTGACGGACACGTCTTTGAACAAGAGGAGATGTGGAAAGACTACCTCGAATCCGCCTACCAAGACCGCCGTCCTCGCATCGTGCCCGATAGTCGCGGCACCGAGCGTTATCTGATTGAGGGCAAGCTGTGGCCGACGCCAGAGGGCCGGGGCGCCTGGAACCCCGAAGGGATTGTCCGCGCGGCGTGTCGCCGGGAGGGGGGCTATGATCCGCACGCCCGCCTCAGAGACATGGATACCGACGGCATTGATATCGCGGTGCTGTACGGTACGACCGCGCTGGGTCTGTGTTGGCTGGAGGATCGGGACTATGGCGTAGCCTTGTGCCGGGCGTATAACAACTGGCTGTCAGACTATTGCAAAGCCGATCCCAAACGCCTCAAAGGCGTCGTCTCTTTACCCCTCCAAGACATGACCGCAGCGCTCAAGGAAGCCGAACGGGCGGTCAAAGAGTTAGGGATGGTCACCCTCCAGATCCAAACCAACGCGGTCGGCAAAAATCCCGATCATCCCAGCTATTATCCGCTGTACGAATTGGCCCAAGACCTGAATGTGTCCGTTGGCTTTCACTTTGGCGGCGGCGGGGCGGGCGTTGACCGTTTCGTCAACAACTATGTGCTGGCCCACGCCTGTGGCTTCGCTTTCGATACCATGTTGGCGATGTCGACCGTGCTGTGCGGTGGTATTTTAGAGAAATTTCCCAAGCTTCGGGTCGCCTTCCTCGAAGCCGCCTGCGGCTGGGCTCCGTACTGGCTGGCCCGGCTTGACGAGCATTATGAAAAGCGGACCGACGAGATGCCTCATATCACTAAAAAACCCAGTGAGTATCTCGCAGACGGCAACTGCTTCATCTCGTGTGATCCAGACGAAGAAGAGATCGCCCATGTAGTTGAGGTACTGGGCGACGACAAGATTGTCTTTGCCTCCGACTATCCGCACTGGGACGCCATGTTCCCCGGTGCGGTTGCCGCCATCAGCGAACGTGACGACATGCCGGATCAGGCCAAGCGGCGGGTACTGGGTGAGAATGCCCTGCGGTATTTGGGACACTAGCGCTCGGGCAGATACGCAAGATGAGGATGGGAACAGGGAGGAACGCGTGGACTTGCTGAAGAAACCGCGCTGAGCGTTTCAGCTCTTTCGAGGATGAACCATGGATAAAATTGTAATTAAAGCCTGTCTGAACGGGATGCGCGGGCGGGAACGCAGCCCGCAGGTACCCTGGACGCCGGCGGAGGTGGCGGCCGAGGCGCGCCGCTGTGCGGAGGCCGGCGCCGCTGTCGTTCACATCCACGCCCGCACCCCCGAAGGCGGCATCAGCTACGATCCAGACTGGTATGCCGAAGCCGACCGGATGATTCGGGACCAGACCGATCTGATTATCAACCACACCACCGCCCGGATGCCGGACGCCACGCTCGAGCAGGTCCTGCGCTATTTGCGGGAAACGCCCGAGCCGGTCGATATGATCTCGCTCAACTCGGGCAATATTGTCTTCAATACTCCACTGTCCGAGGGTGGCCGGCGCACAATCGCCATTCCCAACTCTTACGACGATATCAGACAGACCATACAGGTGTGCCGCGAGCGCGGGATTGTGCCCGAGCCGGCCGTACTCGATACCGGCTTCCTGTCGAATGTCGCCATGTTTGTGGAAGACGGCTTGCTGCCGCCACCGCGCTACCTCCTGGTTGAATTCTCAGGTCGCTTTGGTCAGGGCTTTCAGATCATGCCGGGTACGCCACGCAGCTACGCCTATATGACGGACTGCGTCAGAGAGGTCTTTCCGAACGCCACCTGGATCGCCCACGGCATTGAAGACAGTGTTTTCACCATCGCCAGCCTGGCCATCTCGACCGGAGCCCATCTGCGGATCGGCTTTGAAGACCGCGACACGCTGGTCGACGGCTCTCCGGCCCAGAGCAACGCCGACTATGTCAACTGGGCGGTCGAGGTCGCCCGCGCTCACGGCAGACAGCCCGCAAGCCCGCAAGAGGCGAGACACATCCTGATAGGCGAGTAAATGGCCCTTCCGTATTACAAGCAGCACTGGATCGACATCGAACACAGCCGTTTTTCCATCTACGACAGCCTGCTCGGCTACCACCCGCGGATGGCGCCCCTGCTGGCGCCGCTCGATGTGCAGCCCGGACAGTCGGTGCTCGACGTTGGTTCTGGTCCCGGCTCCATCACGCTGGAGTTCGGCCGTCGGGTCGGCAGCGACGGCCAGGCCGTCGGCGTTGATATCAATGCAACATTCGTCGAGCGCGCACAGGCGCAGGCCCAGCACCAGGGTCTGCCTCAGGTCCGCTATGAACGCGCCGACTTCCCTCCCCTGCCCTTCGCCGACCAGGCTTTTGATCGGGTGTTTTGCAAGAACGTGCTGGAATACGTGGACTCGGCCGCAGCAACGGTGCAAGAAATTGCCCGGGTGGCAAAACCCGGCGGCACAATCGTGCTGATCGACAGCGACTGGGACATGCTGGCCCTGGATGCCAGTGACGAAGCCTTGCACGACCGTGTTCTCCAGGCCGTGACATCGACCGCCACCAAAGAGCCCCGTATCGGTCGCAAACTGCCCCGCTTGTGCCAGGCGGCCGGGCTGACCGACATCACGACCAGGATCTTTGCCAGCCCCGACCGGGTCGGCCACGCGCTGCCCATGCTGGAAAAGAGCCTGTACCACTACGCCACTGTCTCTGGGACGGTGAGTCAGGCCGAGGCCGACGCCTGGCTGGCCGACATCAAAGCCCGGCTAGACAGCGGCGAGTACTTTTTCTGTTTGCCGCAGTTCCTGGTTGCCGCCACAAAATCCTGATCACCGGCCACACGAAAGAATCATGGCTCACCGCTTGCTGAATCCTCCCGACCTGGCCAGACCGCCCGGCTTCAGCCACGGTGCAGCCGGTAGCGGCCAGACGCTGTATGTCTCGGGCCAGGTCGGTAATGACGCGCAGGGCAGGCTGGTCAGCGACGATCTTGTCGAGCAGTTTGATCGGGCCTTGGGCAATGTCCTCACGGTTGTCCGCGCCGCAGGTGGGGCGGTCGAGGACATTGTGAAAATCAACCTGCTCGTCGTCGATCCGCGCGAATACACGGCCAGAGGCAGCGCCATAGGCACGGCCTACCGCAAACACATGGGCCGCCACTTCCCGGCCATGACCCTAGCCGGGGTGAGCGGTCTGTTTGACGAGCGGGCCAAGGTCGAAATTGAAGCGGTGGCCATGCTGCCCTGAGACGGCTTGGCTTCTAGCGTGTCTGCCACGCCGCCTGCCGCTCAAACGCGTGTCCCATCCGCAACAGCGTGCCGTCTTCAAAATGCCGGCCGGTCAGCATCAGGCCGACGGGCAGCCCATCGGACTTGCCGCACGGCACGGTCAGCGATGGATGGCCGGTCATATCGAACGGGGCCGTGTTGGCCAGCATGGTCCAGCCGAAATTCAGGTTCTGCTGTACGGACTGCCCGGCCTCATGCCGCTGGGCAACCATCGGGGTGGTGGGCATGACCAGCACATCACACTGCTCCAACACCGTGTCATAGGCCGCCTGGAGCGCCCGGCGTTGATTCTGGGCCTTGGCGTACAAACGTCCGTGATAGGCTTGGTTCAGGTACGAGCCCATCAGCACCACCAGCTTCACCTGGGCGGGCAGATCCTGGGCTTGCGCCTGGAGGGACTTGCCGAGCGTATTGGCGAAGCTCTCGTTGTAGAGCCCCTTCGAGTGATGGCCGACCCCATTGCCATACACCAGGGCGGCCATGCCTTCGGCAATCAGCGCCCAGGTAATGCCGCCGGCTTCGATATGCGCCGGAATGGACACCTCGTGCACCTCGGCTCCCAACTCGCCCAACGCGCTGACCGCCTCGTGGACCTTGGCATCCACCCCGGGCTGTGACACCGGCGTACCAAATCCCTCACGCACCACGCCCACTCGCAACCCGCTGATATCTTTCTCCAGCTCCTGGGTGTAGGGCTGGACCGGCACCTCGTACTGGCGGGGGTCGAGCGGGTCTTTGCCCGCAATGACCTCCAGCAGCAGGGCCGCATCGGTCACCGTGCTGGTCATTGGGCCGGTGTGATCGAAGGTGGGGTCAATGCCGACAATACCGGTATAAGGGACGAGGCTGTGGGTGGGCTTATGGCCGACCACCCCGCACCACGAGGCCGGGATGCGTATGGAACCGCCCTGGTCACCACCAATCGTCATGTCGATATCGTCGTACGACAGGGCGGCCCCGGAGCCCCCCGAAGAACCGCCGGCGCTGTGCTCGGGATTATGCTGATTCCGGGTCGGCCCGTAGGCGCTGGTATGCCCGCCGCCGGAAAAGGCGAAGTTATCCATATTCAGGACCGCCGTCACCTCTCCCCCGGCGTCGAGAATCCGGGTGATAATCGTCGCGTCTATATCCGGCACATAGCCGTCCAGGACCAGCGAGGCGCAGGTCATGGGCAGGCCGGCGATACACACATTGTCCTTGATACCCAGCCGTTTGCCGGCCAACTTGCCCGACGCCGCCCCCTTGACCGAGCAGCGCCGCACGATCGCGTTAAGCGGGTCATCCTCAGGACGGGGGCGCACCCCGGGGTCGCGGTCTCGATAGGTGACCGGGGGCAGATTGGTCGGTTTCTGGTCCAGCTCGTCCAGGGATGCAAACATGCCCGGCAGCATTGACTGGAAAGCCTCGAGTTCTTCCTCACTCAGCTCGAAATGATGCGCCTCGGCCAAGCGTCGCAGTTCATCACCGGTTGGCTTACGGAGTGCCATGCCCGTCCTCCTTATGTGATCTTAGGAAATCCGTTCGTCAACAAGGTGAACGATGATCTCTTCTTGCTCGGGCGGTCATCATCGTTCACCTTGACTGCAAAATAATGCCATCCGGGTCCTGGAACAGACACGTCAACACCTTGCCGCCCGGCGTTTGCCTTTTTGCACATCGTGGAACAGCGTCGGCAGACCGCCGACATTCTCCTCGGCCTCGCGGGTCACGGTCAGGCCCAGCACATCGCGATAAAACGGCAGGGATCGATCCATATCGCTGACGCCAATTGCCACGTGGGAAACTCCTTGCATAGCCACGCCCTCCTTGTGGTGTTACATGGCATACCCGCGCCGCTATTGTCCAGCGAAAAGGGCCGGCCGGGCTCTCGTGCCGACACACTCCACATCCGCGGTATCAACTCCGCCTATTATTGAAGAGCGACTCGTCCTTACGGAAGCGTAGCCTTAACGGTACACCTCGCGGC
Source organism: Desulfurellaceae bacterium (assembly GCA_021296095.1). Taxonomy (NCBI): domain Bacteria; kingdom Pseudomonadati; phylum Campylobacterota; class Desulfurellia; order Desulfurellales; family Desulfurellaceae; species Desulfurellaceae bacterium. The sequence continues at coordinate 62,949 of JAGWBB010000006.1, forward strand.
GGTTGCCAATTCTCACCACCAGGACGCGCAAAACATCATCCTGGATGTCGCAAATCACACGGCAATCGCCGACCCGGTAACGCCACAGCCCGCCCGTCCATGTAATTGGCAATGCGTCGGGCCGTCTGCTTCCCGAGTTTGCGAAGCTGGGTCTTGGCCGTGTCCGTGTACTCAATCGTCCAGGCCAAGGTCGGCCCTCACGTCCGCCGCAGCGTGCGTTTTTTCCTGGCCTTTGCGCAGACGCTCCAGCACGTCCGCAGCGAGGTAGTAGTCTTCCATATCCTCAAGGCCACGTTCGATGAGTTCACGCAGATAGAAAGCCTTGGTGCGCCCGGTCTGTGAGGCCAGAAAGTCAAGCCGTTGTTCGATCTCAGGAGCAAGACGGATCGAAGTCGCCATGTCAGAGCCTCCTTGGCGAATGAATATGTGTATTCACCATATCACATGTTGGACGATGGTGCTGGAGATGGTCGAGCTGAAGAGTGACGGAAAAGCACCGCAAGGCGGCTAGACATCGGGAGCGGACGCTTTTGAGCGGCCGCAGCCGGACCGGATTTGGCCTGTTCGCTCATCCGGTTCGCCTCTCCGGTCAAGGGCGGGGGCGCGTCACCCGGGCAAAATAATACGCACCATTGCGCTCTAAATCGGCATCGTTGCCTTGCTCGCCGTCGAAATGCCACCCACGCGCCTCATACCCGCCGATCTCTTGGTGGACTTTCTCGGCTGACGGGTAGGGACCGATGATCTTCACCTCGCTCGGCGCCTGCTCGGCCCGTATCTGTTTCCAGGTCGTTTGCAGCACGGCCATGTCATGTTCCAGCGCCCCCCAGGTGCGGTCCGCCGCCTGCTGACCCTCCGTAGCCCCGAAAAGCCGCAGATCCCGGTCCACCTTGCCCAGCGCCTGCCGCAGTTCCAACACCGCCTGTTCCTTCGTCATCCCTTCCGCTCCTTCCTCACGCATGCAAGCGTTTCGCTTGCTGCTGGCCCCCGCACCGAACATTCTTCGGCTAACTCGCCCTTTTGCCTCACATTCTTCAGCCGAGCATAGCATATTCAGGGCCGTAAGTCCCTGTTTTTCCTCCCCACCACCACCTGGCCGTACAGCCCCCTCCGCCCGATAACGCGCAAAGTGTCTACCTTGCAAGAACAAGGAAGAAGAGAGGGGGCCGGGCTCACCTGTTTATGAGAGAACGGCTAGTCGGAATACAGGGAGTTTTTGCCAAACTGATTCTTGCTGACTGTCTGGCCAGTCGTGGCGAAGAACTGGACGCCTTGCACCACACACGCAAGATAGTGCTGGAGGACTTCCCCAAAGAGGCGTGCCTGATACGCCTGTTTCTTCTCAGCACTCAGCGCGGATTTCAGCAGCGGAAACACTTCTATCGACAGGCGACAGGTCTCCAGAGAAGTCGGAGCAATGCGCCACAGAACCCGGGCGGTCTGATTGGGCGGAGCCCCCAGTTCGATGTCGTAGCCAACCCCCTCCCGCCAGTCCACGAAATTTCTCTGGTAGCGAATGCCACTGTAGTAGGTAATGGAATCACGAGAGCCCAGCCCCGGCCAGCGTTCGACTTCCGTCGCGGCACAGAAGGGATGAAACTGCTTGAGATTGCCCGGTGCAGCGATGGCCTGCCACACGTCCGCCGCTGGGACAGCAATCTCAACACTCGATTTCAGCGGACGGCCGGGCTCCAAGCCCCATTGCCGAAGCCCGGTTTTCCAATCTGTACTGGGGAACACATGAGTCGGCATAAGCCACCTCTCCGGGTTGATCACCGTAGGCTGGGTCCAGCCGCTGCCATTCTAGCCCGTCCCGGGCACGAACACAAAACGGCCCCGCCGCGGCCGCCGTCCGCTTACGATACAGACCAGAACGACTCGTGTTGAAGTGACGCTGATACCGGGCCGTGCTGCGTCCGACTTCCGATAGTGGGCCAGCACGTCTTGCGACAGCCGGATGGTCGTGGACACGTTCGGGGTGGCGACTGCTGGCCAAAGCTGTGTCAAATTGGCTGTCAAATAACGTGTCAAATACGGACGGAATTTTGCCTGTTTCCTTGCTATGAGGAGAAAAAATCGTTAGTTTTGCAGAGCTTATGATTTTTCTGGTTTGTCAAATTGGCTGTCAAATACGAGGACACATACGGACATGGCACTGCCCCTTGAGCATATCAGTGTGATCGACCTTACCCGCGCCCGCGCCGGCCCGACCTGCGTCCGCCAGCTGGCCGATATGGGCGCCGATGTCATCAAAGTCGAGCAGCCCAACGACGAAGAAGGGACCAGCCGGCATCATTTCGACTTTCAGAACCTGCACCGCAACAAGCGCAGTCTGGTGCTGAATCTCAAAGACGAGCGCGGCAAAGACATTCTCAAAAAGCTGGTGCGCGACGCCGACGTGCTGGTCGAAAACTATCGGCCCGCCGTGAAAAAGCGCCTCGGCATCGACTATGAGGCGCTGAAACCCCTCAACCCGCGCCTGGTCTACGCCAGCATCTCCGGCTTTGGCCAGACCGGACCGTATAAAGACCGTCCCGGCTATGACCAGATTGCCCAAGGCATGGGCGGTTTGATGAGCATCACCGGCCAGCCGGGCAGCGGACCGTGGCGGGTCGGCATCCCGGTCGCCGACCTGAGCGCCGGCCTGCTGGCCGCCCAGGGCATTCTGGTTGCCCTGCTCGAACGCGAGCGCTCGGGTGAAGGTCAGTGGGTCCACACCTCGCTGCTCGAAGCCATGGTGTCCATGCTCGATTTTCAGGCCACACGCTGGCTGATCGGCCAGGAAGTCCCCCCCCAAGCCGGCAACAACCACCCGACCAGTATCCCGACCGGCAGCTTCAAGGTCAAAGACGGTCATATCAACATCGCCTCGGGTGGCCAGCATATGTGGAAACGCTTGTGCCATGTGCTTGAAGCCGACGAATTGTACGACGACCCGCGCTTTGCCTCACCGGGCCGACGCTCGCGCAACCGTGACGAGCTGAGCCGTGAGATGGAAGCCCGGCTGGCCCACAAAACCGCGGCCGAGTGGATCGCCGCACTCAACGCCGCGGGCGTGCCGAGCGGTCCCATTCTGTCGATTGATCAGGTCTTTGCCAATGAACAGGTCGAACACCTGGGCTTGGCCACCCCGCTTGGCCACCCCCAGCTGGGTGACATTCAGGTCCTGGGCCTGCCCGTCAGCCTCAGCCGCACGCCCGGTGGGGTCCGCACGCCCACCCCGGAGAAAGGCCAGCAGACCGATGAGATTTTGCGCCAGCTGGGTTTGAGCGCGGAGGAAATCCGGCGCTTGCACGAGGATGAGGTGGTATAACTTTCGCCTCGGCCTCTCCCCACTGCATCAGGACAGCCATGCCAGGCAACACCTTTGGAACCGTCTTACGAGTGACCACCTTCGGCGAGAGCCACGGCCGAGCCGTGGGCGTGGTTGTGGACGGCTTTCCGGCCGACTTCCCGCTTGACCTGGCCGCCATTCAGCACGAGATGAATCGCCGCCGGCCCGGCCAATCCAAACTGGTCACCCAGCGTAAAGAGGGCGACCAGATCGAGGTCTTCTCGGGCGTGTTCGAGGGCAAGACGACCGGCACCCCGCTGATGGCCATGGTCTCGAATACCGACACGCGTTCCAGAGACTATGACGAACTCGCCCAGCTGTTCCGGCCCGGACACGCCGACTTCACCTATTTCGCCAAGTACGGCCACCGCGACCATCGGGGCGGAGGCAGGGCATCAGTGCGGGAATCGGTCGGGCGGGTGTTTGCCGGCGCCCTCGCCAAGCAGCTGCTGGCCCGGTTCGGGATCACGATCAAGGGCGGCGTCACCCAGGTCGGCAAAGTCTGCGCCCAGGCACGGCTGTGGGACACGGTCGAAGACAACGAGCTGCGCAGCGTTGATCCGGCCAGCGTGGCCGCCATGCGGGCCGAGATCGAACGGGCCAGAAAAGAGCGCGATTCGGTCGGCGGGGTGATCGAGGTCGTGGCCGAAGGCGTACCGCCCGGGCTGGGCGAGCCGGTGTTCGGCAAGCTCGACGCCGAACTGGCCGCCGCCCTGATGTCCATCCCGGCGGTCAAGGGGGTCGAGTTCGGAGCCGGTTTTGCCGCCGCCGCCATGCGCGGCAGCCAGATGAACGATGAGCTGTCTCCGACAGGCTTTGTGAGCAATAATCATGGCGGTATGCTGGGTGGCATTTCCTCTGGCGCACCGATTGTCGCGCGCCTGGTGGTCAAGCCGACCTCCTCCATCCCCCAGGACAAAAACACGATTGATGTGCATTTTCAGCCGCGCACGGTGGCCACCCGCGGGCGGCACGACCCGTGCGTGGCCATCCGCGGCGTGCCGATTGCCGAGGCCATGGTTGCCCTGGTCCTGGCCGACTCCCTGCTGCAAGACTTAGCCACCCGAGGGGCGCGGGAGTACTTCTCGCCGCGCGAGTATCTCGACTACGACTCGGCGGCCGGAGTCCGGCGGCGGCAAGGGAAACGATGAGGACCGCCAAAGGCACGCGTAGCCCCCTCGACTACGCCTACCGCCTGCTGGGTCGCCGCGCCTACAGCACGGCCGGCCTGGCGGCAAAGATGCGCGCCAGCGGCTTCAGCCCCCACGCGGTGGAGCGGACCGTCACCCGCCTCAGCAGCCAGGGCTATCTCAACGACGCCCGGATGGCCGCCGCGCTGACCGAGCGCTTCCAGGCGCGCGGCTTTGGCCCGGCCGCCATCCGGCAAAAACTCGTCCACCACCAGCTCGATTCCGCCCTGATTGAGCAGACGCTTGACGCGCGACAGCCGGCCCTCGAACTCGAGGCTGCCCGCAAGCTGCTGGCTAGCCGTTTTCCTGCGGACGCGCTACAACAAGCCAAGACCTATGCCCGGGCGTTGCGCCTGCTCCTGCGCCGTGGCTATTCCTACGAGCTTGCCAAACAGCTGTTGGGTAGACCGCCCCGGGATGAACCCGAAGATGAACAGGGGGTCGACGATCTCATGTAGACGAGGTCGTCATCGACCCTTTTGGTCGAGTGAGCCCAGCGGCCGAAAGAAGACGAGCCATGACGGGAAACGAGATTCGAGACAGTTTTCTGCGTTTTTTTGCCGACCGGGGCCATCGCATTGTGCCCAGCGCGTCTATCATTCCAGCCAGCGACCCGACGCTCCTGTTCACCAATGCGGGCATGGTGCCGTTCAAGAATATCTTTCTGGGTATGGAACAGCCGGCCCATCCCCGGGTGGTCGATTCCCAGAAGTGTCTGCGGGTGTCGGGCAAACACAATGACCTCGAAGAAGTCGGCCGCGATACCTATCATCACACCTTCTTTGAGATGCTCGGCAACTGGTCGTTTGGCGATTACTACAAAGCCGAAGCCATTGGCTGGGCCTGGGAACTGCTGACCGAGGTATGGCAGCTGCCCCCCGAGCAGCTGTGGGCCAGCGTGTATACCACCGACGATGAAGCCGACACGTTGTGGCGGACGCAGACCAGCATCAATCCGGACCAGATTCTGCGCTTTGGCGAAAAAGACAATTTCTGGGAGATGGGCGAGACCGGACCGTGCGGACCGTGCTCCGAGATTCACATCGACCGTGGGCCGGGGTCGTGCGAGCTGGTCAACACCCCGGGCCACACCTGCGGCGTCAACGCCGACTGCCCGCGCTTTATTGAGCTGTGGAATCTGGTGTTCGTTCAGTACAACCGCAACCCCGACCGCTCGCTCGACGACCTGCCGGCCACCCATGTGGATACCGGCATGGGTCTGGAGCGTGTCGCCGCAGTCCTCCAGGACGTGCCGGGCAATTACGACTCCGACCTGCTGCGCGACGTCATCCGCGCCACCGAAGCGCTCAGCCCGATCCGTTACGGCAGCACGCCGGACAGCGACATTTCCTTTCGGGTGATTGCCGACCACGCCCGGGCAGCCGCGATTGCGATTGCCGACGGTGTGGTGCCGACCAACGACGGCCGGGGCTATGTGCTGCGCCGCATCATGCGTCGGGCCCTGCGCCACGGGCGGCTGATCGGCTTTGAGCAGCCCTTTTTGTGGCGCGTCGTTGACAGTGTGGTATCGCTGATGGGCCGGGCATATCCCGAACTGACCGAGCGCAGGGACTATCTCAGCGAGGTCATCCGCACCGAGGAAGAACGCTTTTCCGACACCCTGGGCAGGGGCTTGGCCCTGCTGGAGCAGGAGATCGGCAGCCTGCGGACCGACTCGGCCACCCGCCTGTCAGGAGAGATTGCCTTTCGCCTGTACGATACCTACGGTTTCCCGCTGGACCTGACCGAAGACTTCCTGGCCTCCGAGGGGTTCGCGCTGGACCGGGACGGTTTTGAGCAGGCCATGGAACAGCAGCGCAGCCGCGCCCGCGAGAGCCAGAAAGACCTCGTCTATATCAACACCGGTCTGACGGACCTGCACTCCCGTTTTGTCGGCGACCGGATTACCGAGTGGGAATCCGAGATCCTGGCCGTGCTGGTCGATGGAGAATCGCGCAGCGGTCCGGTCGGTCAGGGGCAAGCGGTCGAGATTGTCACCGCCGAGACTCCTTTTTACGGCGAATCCGGTGGTCAGGTGGGGGATAGCGGCCGCCTGGAGACCGCCCGGGGTGATCTGGTCGAGATTCTCGATACCCAGAAGCCCCAGCCGCTGCTGACGGTTCATCGCGGCCGGGTCAGCCGTGGGGCGGTTCAGACCGGCGACCGGGTGCGTCTCATCCTCGACACCGCGCGGCGCGAGGCGACCCGACTCAACCACTCGGCCACCCACGTGATGCACGCCGCGCTCAGACAGGTCTTGGGCAGCCATGTCCGCCAAGCCGGCTCCCTGGTGACCCCGGACCGCCTGCGTTTCGACTTTACTCATACCAGCCCGGTCAAACCGGACGAGCTGGCCCACATCGAGACCCTGGTCAATACCCATATCCGTGACAACGCCGAGGTGAGCAGCACGGAGATGTCCCTCAACGAGGCGCTCAAAGGCGGCGCACTGGCCTTCTTCGGCGAAAAATACGGCGAGCGTGTCCGGGTGGTCCGGATGGGGGACTTCTCAACCGAACTGTGCGGCGGCACGCATGTCGGCCGCACCGGCGATATTGGTCTGTTCAAGCTCAGAGCCGAGAGCGGCGTGGCGTCCGGGGTACGGCGCGTCGAAGCCACGACAGGCGATGCCGCCCTCGACTGGGTGCGCCACAAAGAGCAACTGCTCAAAGAGGTCGGGACGCTGGTCAAGGGCGCGGAAGAAGACGTGACCGCCAAGATCACCCGCCTGTTGGCCCAACAGCGCGAGTTGGAAAAGCAGCTGGCCGAGCTGCAAAGCCAGGTGGCCGGCTCGCAGAGCGATGCGCTGCTCAGTCAGGCGCGACAGCTGCACGGCGTCAACGTCCTGGCCACCCGGGTCGAGGGGATCGACGCCGCAGGTCTGCGGGAGATGGCCGACCGGCTGCGCGATAAACTCCAGCCGGGAGTCATCGTGTTGGGCTTGGTCAAGGGCGAGCGGGTCAATTTGCTGGCGGCGGTCAGCAAAGACGTGACCGAGCGCTATCAGGCCGGGGCGCTGATCAAACAGCTCGCTCCGATCGTCGGTGGCGGTGGTGGCGGCCGGCCGGACTTTGCCCAGGCTGGCGGCAAAAATCCTGCACGGCTGGATGAAGCGCTGCAAAAGGTGTATGAGCTGATTGAGCACGGTACGGAGGAACGCTGATCGCTCAATGAGACGGTCAGCGTTCCCCGGTCTTGAGACGCCACGCCAGCCCGGAGCCATATGGAGCATCACCTCCGAGACACGTCCCACCTGGAGTTTGACGATCCTCGTTTCTTCCGCGACCTGCTGGGGAACCAGGACGCCCACCTGCGCGGCATGGAAAAGGCGCTGGGGGTAAAAATCTCGGCCACGGGGTCCGGTCTGAACATCGCCGGCGAGGACCACCTGCGCGACCTCGCCGGCCGGGTTGCGACCCAGCTGTACGGCTTGATTAAAAGCGGCTATCCGGTCTATCCCAGCGACGTTGACTACGCCATTCGCATCCTGAGCCGCAACCGGTCGGCCAAGCTGCGCGACATCTTTCTGGATACCGTCTATATCTCGTCCAAACGCCGCACGATCACGCCCAAAAGCCTGGCCCAAAAGTCGTACATCGACGCCATCCGCAGCCACGACATCGTGTTCGGCATCGGCCCGGCGGGCACCGGAAAAACCTATCTGGCCATGGCCGTGGCGGTCGCCGCCCTCATGAAGCAGAAGGTGAGCCGGGTGGTCCTCACCCGGCCGGCGGTCGAAGCCGGAGAAAAACTCGGCTTTCTGCCCGGCGACCTGGCCGAAAAGATCAATCCCTATCTGCGGCCCCTGTACGACGCCCTGTACGACATGGTCGATTTTGACCGGGCGCGAAAAATGATCGAACGCGGCACGATTGAGGTCGCGCCCCTGGCGTTCATGCGGGGCCGGACGCTCAACGATTCCTTTGTCATTCTGGACGAGGCCCAGAACACCACGAGTGAGCAAATGAAGATGTTCCTGACCCGCCTCGGCTATGGCTCACAGGCGGTCATCACCGGCGACATCACCCAGATCGATCTGCCGCCCGGCACCCGGTCCGGCCTCAAAGAAGCGCGCTCCATTCTGCGCAATATTGACGGCATTGAGTTTACCCTGTTCACCGAGAAGGATGTGGTCCGCCACCGGCTGGTCCAGGATGTGATTAGCGCCTATGAACGCGACCAAGAAAAACGAGAGCAGACCAGACACGCCCGCCGAGACCGCCGCCGGCAGCGCCAAGCCGGGGCTCGTCATCGACATCTGCGGAACAGTACCGACGGTGAGTCGGACCCTACTGCGCAGCTGGGCCAAGACGATCCTCCGCCATCTGGGACAGACCCCGACCGAACTCAGCATCGCCCTGGTTCGCGATCCGCAGATCCGCCGTCTCAACCGTCAGTACCGCCACCAGGACAGCCCGACTGATGTGCTGTCCTTTCCCTTAGCCGATGCGGCCTGCCCGTTTCTGCTCGGCGATGTCATCATCTCGGTCGAGACCGCCAGCCGCCAGGCCGCCGGCCGTGGCATCGGCCTGGCGGAAGAACTCCAGAGCTTGTTGATTCACGGGATTTTACACCTAGTGGGCTACGACCACGAGGTCTCAGCCAGCGAGGCGAGGCGGATGCGGCGCAAGGAACGCGAGCTCAAAGCCCAGCTCTAAAGACCTCACCATGCTGTCCCTGCTGCGCTCCAGACAGACCGCCCTGGTCTTTGCCAGCGGCATGTTGCTGTCGCTCGCCTTTCCCAAAGCCGATCTCGGCTTTGTGGCCTGGGTCGCCTTTGTTCCCCTGGTCTGGGTGGTGTGGGAAGGCTCCCTGCGCCAGGCCTTTTTCTACGGCTGGATGGGCGGCATGGGCTTCTATCTGTGCACCGTCTACTGGGTCGTGCACACCATCGGTCTGTACAGCAACATCCATCCGGTTGTCGCCGTCATCCCCCTGTTCCTGATGTGCAGCATTCTGGCCGCCTACACCGGCGCCTTTGCCCTGGGCGTCCGCTGGTGTAAGGGCAACTGGCGATGGCTTCTGATTTTTGGGCCCCTGCTGTGGGTCAGCCTGGAGTGGCTGCGGTCGTTTTTCTTCATCGGTTTTCCGTGGGTCAGTCTGGGCTATTCGCAACATCAGTCGCTGAACCTGATCCAGATCGCCGAACTGACCAGCGTCTACGGTATCTCGGCCCTGGTCATCTTCGGCAACCTGGTCGTGTTCACCTTGGCCTGTAAGCGCGGCCCCGGGCGCGGGCGGCTACTGGTAGGAACGCTGGTCCTCATCCTGTGCGTTATGGCCTGGGGTTCGTGGCGCCGATCCCAGCTGGCCAGCCTGCCCCACGACCAGCGCCTGCGCGTCGGCGTCGTCCAGGGCAATATCGAACAGGATGAAAAATGGCATCCGGCTTTTCAGGCTGAAACCATCGCCCGCTACGCCCGGATGACGCGCCAGGCCGCCGCCCAGGGCACTGGGCTGATCGTCTGGCCGGAAACCGCAGTGCCCTTTTTCTTTCAGTCAGACCATACCTACCGTGGCCGGATTCTCGGTCTGGCCCGTGAAATGAAGACCCCGCTGCTGTTCGGCAGCCCTGCCTTCCAGCGCAGCCCGCGTCGCGTCACCCTGTTCAACCGGGCCTATCTGCTGTCGGCCGAGGCCGAGGTCGTGGATCGCTATGACAAGATCATTCTCACCCCGTTCGGGGAGTTCATCCCTTTTCAGGACAGCTTTCTGTTTTTTCTGGATAAGCTCGTCGAAGGTATTGGCGATTTTGCCCCCGGCACCACGCCGACCGTTTTTCCGCTGCCGCCGCACGCCTTTGGCGTCCTGATTTGCTACGAGGACATTTTTCCGGACTTGGCTCGCCGCTTTGTTGAAGGCGGAGCTACCTTTCTGGTGAATATCACCAATGACGCCTGGTTCGGCCGGACCGCCGCCCCGTATCAACACCTGATGATGGGAGCCCTGCGCGCGGTGGAAAACCGGGTGCCGCTCGTCCGGGCGGCCAACACCGGCATTTCCGCAGTTGTTGATGTGACCGGCGCGGTACGAACCCGCACGCAGCTGTATGAGACGACGTTCTTTGTCGAAGACATCAGCTGGCCTCGGGTGACCAGCTTTTATACCAGGTATGGCGACATCTTCGCGCGCCTGTGTGCCCTCGGCTGTCTGGGTATGCTAGGATATCGCGGCGTGCGGTATTACCAACACCGCCGTAGACAGTGACCACCACCCGATCAAACACGGATCATCGTCTCCAAGGGAGGACGCCATGCTGGCCGAGATGAAGGAAAAACTGACTGAACTCCAGGCCCGGGTAGACAATCTCGGGAGGCATCTTTGACATCGCCGCCAAAGAGGCCCGCATCGCTGCGCTCGAAGAGCTGATCGGCGCTGGCGAATTCTGGCACGACCAGGACACAGCCCAGGCTGTCCTCAAAGAGCGCGCCGCGCTGCGCGATACGGTCGGCGACTGGAAAACGCAGCAGCAGGCGCTGGCCGACGCCCTGGTTTTCTTTGAAATGGCCGAGGCCGGCGATGCCGAGGCGACCGACGAGGTCGAAACCACACTGGTCGAGATTGGTCAGGCCGTCAGCACGGCCGAGATGCACCAGCTGCTCGGCGGTGAGCACGACAGCCACAACGCAATCGTCAGCCTGCGCCCCGGCGCCGGCGGACTCGAAGCCCAGGACTGGGCCGATATGCTGTTGCGCCTGTACCTGCGCTGGACGGAGCGGCGCGGCTTTCGCACCGAGGTTGCCGAGTATCTGCCGGCAGAAGGCGGCGGCCTGAAAAATGCGACCTTCACCGTTGAAGGCGCCTATGCCTACGGCTATCTCCGCGCCGAAGCGGGGATTCATCGGCTCGTCCGCATCTCTCCGTTTGACGGCAACGCCCGGCGCCATACCTCCTTCGCCTCGCTGTTTGTGTATCCGGAGATCGACGACAGCGTTGAGATCGATATTCGTCCCGAGGATCTTCGCGTCGATACCTATCGGGCCAGCGGAGCGGGCGGCCAGCACGTCAATAAAACCGACTCGGCCGTCCGCCTGACCCATCTGCCGAGCGGCCTTGTCGTCACCTGTCAAAATGAGCGATCGCAGCACCGCAACCGGACGATGGCGATGAAAATCCTCCGCGCCCGTTTGTATGAACACGAGCTGGAGAAACAAAAAGAGCGGCTGGAAGATCTGGAAAAGAGCAAAAAGGATATTGCCTGGGGCAGTCAAATCCGCTCGTATGTCCTGCACCCCTACCGGCTGGTCAAGGACCACCGCACCGGGGTCGAGATCGGGAATACGGACGCGGTGCTCGACGGCGATATTGATCCCTTCATTGAAGCGTATCTGCTCCAAAACAGACGATGATGACTCCCTGATCAAGAAGAACTCAGCATCCACTTTGCCAACGCCTGGCCGTCTGAGCCGGCGCCGTACTCGGAAAGCACACGACATGCCCGGAGAACTCGCCACACTACTCAAACAAAAACGGGAAGAGCAGGGGCTGTCGTCCCAAGAGGTGTGCAGCCAGACGCGCATCCCAGAGTCCTATTTGTCCATTTTAGAGGGCCAGGGCGATCCGCGCGTGCTGGCCGATGCCCTGTATCTCGTCCCCTTTTTGCGTACCTACTCGACGTTTCTCGACCTGGACCCGGCCGAAACCGTTCCTCAATTCCTGGCCGATATCCGACACGAGACACCCGGAGCGGGCGCGCCCCAGCGCACGGCGCGCCAGTTTTCCCGCCCAATCGTCATCGGGCTTGTTCTCCTCGCCCTCGTCGTGCTGGGAGGCTATGTGTTCAAAGACAGCCTGCCCTGGCTTGAATCCCTTGGCAACACTTCGGGAAGCAGGTAGACTCCTGCGACGCTTCAGCAGTGCATGGGCGTGCCATGTGCCCGCAGCTCACAAGGAGGGGAAGTGATGAGCGCACTACAGATACACGAACTCCCCACACTCACCGACCCGGTCTTGATCGTCGCCTTTGCCGGCTGGAACGACGCCGGGAATGCGGCGACACATGCCGCGGAGTTCCTGGTCAAGGGTCTGCAAGCCCGCAAGTTTGCCGACATTGACCCTGAGGAATTCTATGATTTTTCGGAAACCCGGCCCCAGGTCCGCCTCAAAGAAGGGCTGTACCGGGAGATCAAGTGGCCGGCCAACGACTTTTTTTACTCCACGACCCCGGCCCTGCGCCGCAACCTGATTCTGGGGGTTGGCATTGAACCGCAGTTGAAGTGGAAAACCTACTCAGCCGCCATTCTCGACCTGGCCAAACAGTGCGGGGTGAATCTGGTCATTACCCTCGGGGCGCTGCTGGCCGATGTGGCCTACTCGCGGCCGGTTCGGGTGGTGGGTTTCTCCAGCGATCCGACCCTGGCCAGCCAGATTCAGGTCACCCCGTCCCGCTACGAAGGTCCGACCGGCATTGTCGGCGTGTTCAACGACGCCTGCCGCCAAGCCAGCGTGACCTCGGCCAGCTTTTGGGCCAATGTGCCGCACTATATCTCGGCCACACCCAACCCCAAGGCCGCCCTGGCCCTGGTCGAACGGCTCGAGTCCTTCCTCCAGTTCAGCATTGAAACCGCCGAGTTGAGCACCCAGGCGTTCGATTTTGATGCCAAGGTCGCCCAGGCCGTATCCGAGAATCCCAATATGGCCGCCTATGTCAAACAGCTCGAAGAACGGGACCAGGAGGAAGGAGTCGGACTGGAGACCGCGCCCAAAGGCAACGGCAACGGCCACGCCAACGGCCATGATATGGAAGACGCGCTACAGCGTTTCCTCCAGCAACGCAAAGATGACAAGGATGAGGATGAATGAGGCCGGGCAGCATCTGTCCCCGCCTCCACACACCCGGCATGGACAACACCGTATACATGGTCAACCTGGGCTGCCCCAAGAACCTGGTCGACGGAGAGGTGATGCTCGGCCTGCTGGCTCAGGCTGGCTACACCATGAGCCTCGACCCAGACCAGGCCGGCATCCTGATGGTCAACACCTGTAGCTTTATCGACGAGGCCAAGGAAGAGTCGATTGAAACGATTCTTGAGCTGGCCACCTACAAAGAACACAGCCCGGCCAAGCAACTCATCGTGACCGGCTGCCTGGCCCAGCGCTACGCACCCGAGCTGCGGGCCTCGCTGCCCGAGGTGGACGTGTTTGTCGGCACCGGCGAGTTTCTGCGGATCACCGACATTCTGCGCGCCAAGCGGGCCGCCCTGGACGGTCCGGTCTCGTATGTCGGCGCGGGCCACATTTTGCCCGATCAGACCACCCCACGCGTCCCGACCACGCCGTTTTACTCCGCCTACCTCAAGGTCGCCGAGGGCTGTAACCATCAGTGCGCCTTCTGTATCATCCCCAAGATTCGGGGCCGACAAGAGAGTCGTTCCATCGACTCCCTGCTAGCCGAAACCGAGACCCTGGCCGCCCAAGGTGTGCGCGAACTCAACCTGATCGCCCAGGATCTGACCGCCTACGGCCGGGAGCGACGCGACGGCACCACCCTGCTGGGGCTGCTGCGGGCGCTGTGCCGGGTGGACGGCATTGACTGGATCCGCCTACTGTACTGCTACCCGAACTATCTGGACGCGGCCATGCTGCGCTGCATTGCCGAGGAAGACAAGATCTGCCCCTACATCGACCTGCCCCTCCAGCACATCAGCGACCGGATGCTGCGGGCGATGCGCCGAGAAAAAAGCGGGGACGGTATTCGCCGCCTGCTGGACCGGATTCGGACCCATATCCCCGGCGTCGTGCTGCGCAGCTCTTTCATCGTCGGCTTTCCGGGCGAGCAGGAAGACGATTTTCGGCAGCTGCTCGACTTCATCGGCGAAGCGGAAATTGATCACGTCGGCGTTTTCCGCTACTCGCAGGAAGAGGGCACGCGGGCCGGGCTGATGGCAGACCAGGTCGGGCCAGAGCTCAAACACGAGCGCTGGACCCGGCTCATGGAACGCCAGTATCAGGTCGTGCGCAAAAAACAGCTGTCGCTGATTGGCGCTGAGCAGGCCGTCCTGATGTGTGACACCGACGAACAGGGGCGGGTGTGGGGTCGCACGCGCGGTCAGGCGCCCGATATCGATGGGGTGGCGTATTTCCCCCAGGAGACCCGGTCGGCCAACGGAGAGATTGTGCCGGTGCGCATCGTCGGTGCCAATGGGTACGACCTGAACGTGCAGCGGCTGTCCGGAGCGCTGCCGACAAACGGTTGACTTTGAGTGGGTTGTTTATTAGGGTGGGGCACTTTTCAGCAATCGAGTCGGAGAGGGAAGGTCGCATGCGAAAAACGTTTCTGAAAAAAATGCACGAAACGTTGACCGCTCAGAAACAGCAAATCCTGGAGCAGTTGGACGAAGAGTTTCGGGTCGGCAAAGAAGGCACGATCGAAGAAGGCATGGACACCTATGACCTGGCCAGCGAAGAGCGCGACCGAGAGATCAATCTGATCCTGAGCGACCGCGACCGGGATAAACTCCAGGCGATCGAAGACGCCCTGGAACGCATCACATCTGGTGACTACGGCCTGTGCGACATGTGTGAAGAAGAAATCACGCCCCAGCGGCTCGAAGCCCTGCCGTTTACCCGGCTGTGTGTGTCCTGCCAGAGCGATCTCGAAAAAGAAGCCAAACTGCACCGCCGCAACGATGACGACCGTCTCCGCCGACGCGGGTCGCTGGTCGATCTCGACGACGACGGCGCCTGAACACTAGCGTTCTTCCCTCTCCAAACGGGACATCTCAGACCGAAAAGATGAACGAGGATGACCACTTCATCGGGAAGGGATCATCGCTCACCTTTGTCCCCAGCCCCTCCGCGTCACTCTCTTGCCGCCCTTTTTTCTGCCGCGGTCGCGGCCGTCGATCCGGGGCGGCTCATACGAAACAGTCTCACCCGACAGACGAACCGGCTCAGCGTCCGGGTCGGCGGCCAGACGTCTCACTTCCCCCTCGACCACAACGCCTTCCTCATTGGCGCGGGCAAGGGCGCCGGTCGCATGGCCCAGGCCCTGCTACCGCTGCTTGGCGAACACCTGGTTGGGGGAAGCGTCGTGGTTCCTCACGACGCGGTTCTCAGCCTTGATCCCGTTTCGGTTATTGTCGCAGAGCATCCCCTGCCGGGCCCGGGCAGTCTGCGCGGCGGCACCCAGCTGGCAGCCCTGCTGGCTGAGCGCGGCCCGTCCGACCTGGTCTGTTTTTGCCTGACCGGAGGGGCGTCGAGTCTGCTCGTCGGGCCGGTTCCGGGCGTCTCGCTCGAAGACAAGCTGACGATGAACCGCCTGCTCTTGGCCTGCGGGGCAGACATTCAGGAAATCAACACGGTACGCAAACACCTGTCCCGGCTGAAAGGCGGACAGCTGGCCCGCCTGGCGGCTCCTGCGAGCGTGATCAGTTTTATCCTGTCGGATGTGATTGGCGATGATCTGAGTACGGTCGGCTCGGGGCCGACGGTGGCCGATCCCACGACATTTGCCGAGGCGTGGCGCATCCTGGAACGCTATGAGCTGCTCTCCGCCAGCCCTGAATCGGTCACCCGCCATCTGTCGGCCGGTATGCAGGGTAG
The DNA here is from genome assembly GCA_021296095.1 of Desulfurellaceae bacterium. NCBI lineage: Bacteria > Pseudomonadati > Campylobacterota > Desulfurellia > Desulfurellales > Desulfurellaceae > Desulfurellaceae bacterium. The sequence goes on from JAGWBB010000006.1 coordinate 79,017, forward strand.
CGTGGCAGAGACACCCAAGCCGCACGACCCGATCTTTACCCGGGTTCACAACTACCTGCTCGGCTCCAACCGGCTGGCGCTCGAAGCCGCGTCCTCAGACGCCCGGCACCGGGGCTTTGGCGTCCACATTCTTCCCGAACCCGTGGCGGGTGATACCACCCAGGCGGCCCGCGCTTTTGCCCAGCAGATCCGAACCCGCCTGGCACAAGATCGCAGCCCGACCTGTGTGCTGGCCGGCGGAGAAACAACCGTCCAGCTGACGGGCACGGGCAGGGGCGGACGCAACCAGGAATTTGCCCTGGTCGTCGCCCAACAGCTTCAGGACGAAGCGGGCTGGACCCTTCTCAGCGCCGGAACAGACGGCCGAGACGGTCCGACCGACGCGGCGGGCGCCTATGTCGATGGGACCAGTGTCGGCCGGGCGCGGGCCAAGGGGCTCGATCCGTCCGCCGCCCTCCGCAACAATGATTCGTACACCTTCTTTGCCGCGCTGGGCGATGTATTCCAGCCGGGTCCGACCGGCACCAATGTCATGGATATCAAAATCGTGCTGATCGGACCGCCGCCAGGCTCATGATGACAGGCTGGGAACGAGCGCAGATGATTCGTTTGTCCCGCGTCAGCAACAGCATTCCGAGTCCTTCATTGAACTCAGCGCGTTGATTTCTCTTCGCTGACCGGCCTATATGACCGGTGAGAGCAGTCACACACAAGGAAGCATTGCATGCAGTACACGTTTCTCAGTCGGACCGGTGTCAAAGTCTCACGCCTGTGCCTCGGCTGCATGAGCTATGGCTCATCGTCGTGGCGGCCGTGGGTCCTGGACGCCGAGGGTGCCGCGCCGTTCTTTCGTCGCGCGCTTGAGGCCGGGGTCAACTTCTTTGACACGGCCGATGCCTACTCTGTCGGTGTCAGTGAAGAGGTGACCGGTCGCCTGCTGCGCGAGTACGCCAATCTCGACGAGGTTGTGCTGGCCACCAAGGTCTTCTTTCCCATGTCCGAAGGACCGAATATGGGTGGCCTGTCCCGCAAGCACATCGAGCAGGCGTGCGAGGTCAGCCTGAAACGCCTCGGTGTGGAGGTCATCGACCTGTATCAAATCCATCGGCTCGACCCACACACCCCCATAGAGGAAACCCTGGCCGCGCTTGACCGGCTGGTGAGCCAGGGCAAAGTCCGCTACATCGGCTCCAGCTCCATGTATGCCTGGCAGTTCATGCGCGCGCTGTCCATTTCGGAACGCAACGGCTGGGCACGCTTTGTGACGATGCAGAATCACTACAATCTGGTCTATCGCGAAGAAGAGCGGGAGATGATGCCGCTGTGCGAAGCAGAAGAGATCGCGGTGATTCCGTGGTCTCCCCTGGCCCGCGGCATGCTGGCCGGGACGCGAACGACACTCGGGGACGATTCGACGACGCGCTCCAAAAGCGATGGCGCCGATCAAATCCTGTACGATCAGCCCTCAGACTGGGATGTGGTCGAGGCGGTCAAAACCGTGGCCCGGCAACGTGGCGACAAGCCTGCCCAGGTCGCGCTGGCCTGGCTGCTGTCCAAGCCAGCGGTCGCCGCTCCAATTTTGGGTGCGACCCGGCTGTCGCATCTGGATGACGCGCTGCGGGCCGTCGATATCACCCTCTCTGACGAGGAAATTATCGCGCTTGAAGCGCCCTACCAGCCCCATCCGGTCAAAGGCATTCAACCCAGCCGGCCGCTACGCAGCCGTTAGGCCAACTGGAACTGGCAGGCAGCTTCGGCTAGGAACATAAGAGCCCAAGGAGGGACACACGATGAGTACATCACAACCGACTCGCGTCTACCTGATTACCGGCGGCTATCCGGCCGGCTCTCCCGCCGGACACGATATGGACTACGCCCGCCTGCGCCTTCTGCAACTGCTGGGCGAAACCCCGAATCTGACGACCACCGTCGGCAATGATTTCAGCGATCTGGCCAAGTGGCTGCCGTCCTGCCAGCTGGTCATCACCTATGTGGCCGGTCCGCACCTGAACGACGAACAGAGCCACCTCATGCAGCAGTGGCTGGAGGACGGCGGGCGCTGGCTGGGGCTGCACGGCACCAGCGGCGGCCGAGCCGCTCCGGTTGGAGACGACCGACGCGTGCGTAAAATGGTCAAGACCAGCCATCATGCCGTGTTGGGCGGCTTCTTTCTCAACCACCCGCCACTGTGTAAGTTTCGGGTCGAGGTCGCCCAGCACGACCACCTGCTGACACATGGGCTGCCGGCGTCTTTTGAGGTGATGGACGAACTGTACATGATTGAGCTGCAAGAGCCGGCCAGCAGTCAGATCCTGCTGACCACCGAGCTGCCGACCGACCCGTCGCCCCCCGGCTTTGGCTTTGTGTACGACGCCGACACCGCCCTGTTGCCGGACGGCAAGACCCGGGTGCTGGGCTATACGCGTGACATCGGCAAGGGCGGGGTTGCCTATATCGCCCTCGGCCACTGTCACTCGCCGCTCAACAATGTCCAGCCCTTTGTCGATACCAGCGTGGAGGAGTCGGGCACGACGCCGGTCTCGTTTCGGGGGTCGTGGGAGACCGCCGCGTTTGCGCAGCTGGTGCGCAACGGCATCGCCTGGGGGAGCGCTCAGGCCGTCTAGAGCAAATAACGATGATGTGTAGCTGTCCGTCATTCCTGCAAAAGCAGGAATCCAGGTCCCCAGCCTCCCGATCTCTGGATGCCGGATCAAGTCCGGCATGACGCGAGCGTGCTAGCATGGCTACAACTTATCGTGAAACGCTCTAGGCGGACCGGATTCCGAGCAGGACGCCAACTGGGGGGCGACAATCGTCGCTCCCGCAACGTTTACCCGTCAGCGATGATCGCCAAACGCCTCGTCGCGCGTTTTGGCCCGCTGGGCGCCGGCCAGGCTGTCCTCGCCCTGCTCCAGACGATACACCCGGGTCAGCGCATAGGTCTGAAAGGCACCCGTCACACCGGTCCGAAACCCCATCTCATCCTGCATCTGATTGATGGCAAACTTTGCCGTGCGTAGGGCGAACGCGTCTTGCAGGGCAATGCGCTGGGCCAGCGCCATGGTTTCCTGGGCCAGCGTGTCGCGGGACACCACCCGGTTCACCAGCCCTCTGCGCTCGGCCTCCTGAGCGGTTAGCCAGTCGCCGGTGAACAGCTGCTCCTTGGCTTTGCGAAAGCCGATATCCCACGGCAGACTGAAATACTGCACGTGCGAGCCGCCCCAGCGCACGGCTCGGTCACAGAACTTGGCGTCGTCCGAAGCAATGATCAGATCACACGCCGAGGCCAGCATCAGGCCGCCCATAATACAGTACCCCTGCACCTGGGCGATGGTCGGCTTTGGAAAATCGCGCCAGCGTAGGGTGTTTTCAAAGTACAGCTGCCAGGTCCGTTGATATTCGTGGGCGGTGCCTTTTTTCAGGGGCCGCCGGCGCTGGTCTGCCAGTTCCTGCGGGCTGCCGATATCGTGACCGGCCGAAAAATGCTCGCCGGCGCCGGCCACAATGACCACCTTGACCGCATCGTCCTCCTCAGCCTGGGCCATGGCCTGATCAAACTCTTCCAACATGATCCGGCTCTGGGCGTTCAGCACCTCGGGCCGGTTGACGGTGAGGGTCAAGACGGCCTCGTTCCGCGCAAGCGTCAGCGTCTGGTATGACATCGTCTGGCTCCTTTCTGGGACAGTTGGAAAAGTATGCGACAGTGCTACAGTCCCTGGCAACACCAAGGAGGCAAGTAATGAAAGTCATCGCAGACCTGTGTGTCGTCCCGGTCGGGGTGGGCGTGTCCGTCTCAGCCCACGTCGCCGCCTGCCAGCGCGTCCTCAAAGAAGCCGGCCTCACGGTCCAGCTGCACGCCTATGGGACAAACATCGAGGGCGAGTGGGATAGCGTCTTTGCGGCCATCAAGCGCTGCCACGAGGTGGTCCATGAGATGGGCGCACCACGGATTTCGACCAGCCTGAAGATCGGCACCCGGACCGACCGCGCACAGACCATGGCCGACAAAGTGTCGAGCGTTGTCCGCAAGCTGGCCGGGCCGACGGGCTGACACCCCGGCTCAGCCTGCCGGCCTAGCTCATATCGCCCATCAGGTCGAAGTGTACCTTGCGGGTCTTGAACAGCCAGCGGTCACCCTGCTTGACCAGGGTGTCTTCGTAGCGTCCGGCCAAGCCATTCACCAAGGCGCTCTCGCCCTTGGAACGCACGACTACAATGTAGCTCTTGGCCGTGGCTTCCTCGCCGTTGACCTTGATGATCTCATTCATCACGCAGTGCTTGACCAGGGGCGCGCCGTCTTTCATCGGCACCCGGCCCGGGATGGCCCGCACAAAAGCACGCAGGGCCTCTTTGCCCTCCTGAACCCCGTTGGCACCGGCGTCAAACCGGCCGTCCTCGGCGAACAGGTCCACCCACTCGTCAAACTCGCCGCCATCAAAGTGGAAACAATAATTGGCAATCGTCTCGTGAATGGCATCTTTCTCTTCCAGAACTGTGGCCATGGCGTCCCTCCTTCTGTTGATACCGTCCGTCCTAGCACTTTTTTCCGGTCCCGCCCACACAGGGAATCGTGATAACAAAAAGAATCCTAAGGAGATCACGATTGCCTGTGTCACCAGCTTGCTTTGGTCCGAGCGGTGGTGGTAAAAAAGCTCTCGGTGATGACCGATCCCTCGAAAGAGATCACCGAGAGCTTTCAAAGCCGTCGGTGATGACCAATTCCCCCCAAGAAAGTATTTCAGAGGCAGCGCGATGGATTCTCAACTCGAAGCTCTTCTCAATCGGCTGCTCGAAGCAGAACGCGCCGGCCATCGGCTGCTCGACGCTATGGGCCAAGAGACGTCGGACTCCGAGGTGAGCGCGCTGCTGGTCAACTTCACCGATGTTGAGGTGAGCGACACCGCCATCCTCGAAGGCTTGATCCGCCTGCACGGCGGAACGCCCTCGACCGAAACCGGCGACTTTGCCGACAAGGTCCTGCGGCTCAGCAGTCTGGCCGACCAGATCGATCTGCTGTCCCAGGGACAGGCCTGGGTTGCCCGCAAGGTCGAGCAGGTCCTGGCCCTCAACCCGCCCCCCGACGTTGCCGCCTTTCTCAAGGAAATGGCCAACCGCCATCGCCACAATATGGAGTGGGCCCGAGCCGAGGCCATCAAGCTGTCGGTGGCGACTGATCTCCCAGGAAGACATCAGCGCTAGCTGGTTCGGACTGGTGACACCTCAGTTTGCGACCCGCTTCTCCCTCGTCTGCCTGGGACTCGCCGTGTGCGAGTTGGTGTGTCTGCCGTGGCTGATCAGCCTCGACGCCACAGCCTATCGCTGGATGCAGACCCTGCGCTCGTGTCGGGCCGATTATCTGGCCAGTCTGCTCAAACACCTGCCGCTGGCGGGTCTGCTGATCCTTGGCGGCGTCCCGGTCGCGGTCTTATACCTCCGTCGCCAGTGGGCCGAGGCGTGGCGGGCCAGCTGGCTGATCGGTGGCGGCTTGTTCCTGTGTGAGCTGCTAAAGACCGGCCTGGAACGCGCCCGACCCAGTGTCCTGACCCCCAGCCTGGTCGGCAACAGCTTTCCCAGCGGTCATGTCAGCGCCGCCCTGCTGATGAGCGGCGTGTTCATTTTTCTTGCCTGGCGCTCCGACTGGAGGCCCTGGCTGCGACACGGCGGAACCGGGCTGTGCGTCGTCCTGTCGGCCCTGATCGTCTGGCAGCGCGTCTACTTCGGCCACCACTGGCTGCTTGATGTGGTCGGGACGGTGCTGCTCGGCGGCGCCTGGCTCAGCTTCGGCCTCTCGCGGCCGGCCCGGCTTCCCATTTCCCGCTCGGCCCTGGTCTGGAGTGTGGGACTGCTGGCCTGCTATCCGATCGTCCTGCTCTTTCCCCACACCAACCTGAGCCTACCCTCGGCGCGGACAGCCGAGACCGCCGCAGTGGCCCGGATTTCCTTTGGCGTGGCCAAGCAACACGTCGGCTTGGCCGGCGCCTGGGGCGCTCGGGGGCGCGAGCCGGCCGGGCCGATTACCTGGATGAAACGCGGTGAGGCCGGGCTGAGCCTGTCCCTGCCCCAGCCCGGCACCTATCTGCTGCGTTTTGCCGCCCGCCCCTTTGTCCACGCCCGGACCGAAACGTGTTACCCGCTGAGCGTCCTGATTAACGGTCAACTGGTCGGCCGCCAGCTGCTGTACCGGGGCTGGCGCGAGTATGAGCTGTGGCTGGACCCGGCGTGGGTCGTGGCCGGCGAGAACGAGCTGGTGTTTCGGGTCGGACCGGATTTTCCGCCGGCCGGTCCCGAACAGCAAACCGTGGCGTTTCGCTCAGTGCGGATAGCACACCCCTGAGCGCAGCGCCTAGAAGACGATTTTGACCGTCGGGATGCTCTTGAGGGCGGAGAAGATCACGTTCCGCTCTTCCTCGCTGTGGACCTGGAGGGAGAAATGGAAGGACGTGTACTTGCCCGTTCTGCTGCGGTTTGACTCGCTCAGGTGATAGTCGCAGTGCTCGAACAGGGTCGGGACGGTATCCAGGATACGCTGTCGGTCAGCTCCGATGATTTTGTAATACCACTGGCACGGATACCGGATTTCTGGCTTCACATGATTCCCTTTGTTTGCAAACCGCTCTCATCTTCAGACAGACGTGCGTGCCGCCTTAACGCGGCACGCCGTCCCGCTCTTAATATCCGCCAAAGCCCATATCCGTGGTTGCCTGCGCTTCGGGGTCGGTGCACACATTGACCAGGGCCGGCTTGCCGCTGGCAATGGCGCGCTCGATTGCGGCGCGGATGTCGTCCGGGTTCTCGACAAACTCGCCGTGACCGCCCAGCGCCTCGACGACTTTATCGTAGCGCTGGTGGCCGAGTTCACGCCCGACATTGCCCATGCCCAGGCCACTGGCCGTCGCCCGACCGGTCTGGCGCGAGGTAAAGCCGGCATTGTTCGACACGACCACGACAATCGGCAGATTGTGACGGATGGCCGAGTCCATTTCCATGCCGTTCCAGCCAAACGCCCCATCCCCGGACAAGACCAGGACCGGCTTGTCCGGCTGAGCCGCCTTGGCGCCAATCCCGAATGGGACGCCAACGCCCATACAGCCGTGCGGGCCGGCGTTCAGGCTCGTCCCGATGTCGTAAATGGGAATAGACTGGCGGGCAAAGTTGAGGATTTCGTGTCCGTCCACCACCAGGATCGTATCGCGGCTGATGACCTCGCGCACTTCCTGGCACAGACGCAGCGGATGCACGGGCACGGCGTCGGAGTGCAGCAGCGGCGCCGAGCGTTCTTCGTTTGAGTGCTGCTTGGCCGACAGTTGGGCGACCCAGGCCGTCTCCTGCGTCCCGTCGAATTTTCCGGCCGCCTCTTCGATCAACTGCTGGAGCACCAGCTTGGCGTCACCAATAATCCCCACCTCAACACCCCGGTTATGGCCGATGGAGCGTCCGTCCAGATTGACATTGATGAACTTGGCCTCGGCCGAAAACCGTGGCGCCCGCAGAAAGGACAGCATGGAGTTGGCCCGGGCACCGATGACGAGCACTACGTCGGCTTCGCGGAAGGCCATGGAGCGGGCGGCCGGAAACGCGCGCTGGTGATCTTCGGGCACCACACCCCGGCCCTGCGGGGTGGTATAGAACGGAATGCCCGTGGTCTCGACGAATTGCCGCAGCTCCTGGCTGGCGTCGGCCCACAGCACGCCGCTGCCGGTGACGATGATCGGCTTGGCAGCCTGCCGCAGCAGTTCGACCGCCCGCCGGATCAGGGCTGGGTCGCCGGCCGGCCGACTCTCGACCCGGTACTGTTGCGGCCAGTACAGGCTGTCCTCCTCCACCTTGCCGGCCAGGATGTCGCCGGGCAGATCCAGGTAGACCGGCCCCTTCTTGCCGTCCATGGCCTCCCGAAAGGCGATGCTGACGTACTCTGGAATGCGCTGGACCATATCGACCCGGTAGGCGGCCTTGACCACCGGCTTCATCATCGCCAGCTGGTCCATCTCCTGGAACGCGTCCAGGGTGGTCGCCCGTATCGGCGCCGACCCCCCAATCGCCACAATCGGCGCGGCATCGGCCCAGGCGTTGGCCAGCCCGGTGACCGCGTTGGCCGTTCCCGGTCCCGACGGGGTAATACAAATGCCGGGTTTGCCGGTCACCCGGGCATAGGCGTGAGCCATCATGGCGGCGGCTTGTTCATGGCGTACATAAATGCCCTGCATGCCGTGGGTCAGGCACGAGGCGGCCGTTCCCGAGGTCGGGCCGCCCATCATGAAGAAAATGGTATCGACGCCCTCGTTCTTAAACGCTTGTCCGATGATCTGTTCGCCGCGGATGCTTGCCATTGTTCTCCTCCCTGCGAAGAAAGTGGATGATCTCTTTTTGCTGCGGTGCTTATCATCATGCCCTTTTTACTCGTGCCCCGTTTTCCCTCAGTCCGAAGCCAGAAGTCAAGGGACCTATGCTCAGCCACGGCATTGGGATAGGACACAAGACACACCGCACTGAAGGGAGAGCGATATGAAAGCAATTCTGTTTGAGGCAGTCGGCGGACCCGAGGTGCTGAAACTGGGCGAGGCGCCCATTCCCGAACTCAGACCCCGTAAAGTGTTGATTAAAAATCAGGCCATCGGGATCAACTTTGCGGATACGCGCTTCCGTCAGGGCCAGTATGTCATGCAACCCAGACTCCCGGATACGCCCGGCCTCGAAGCGGCGGGCGTGGTCGAAGCGGTCGGCGAGGGGGTAGACCATATCGCGCCGGGCACCCGGGTGGCGGCCATCGGCATGCGGACCTACGCCGAATACGCGCTCGTCTCGGCCGACCAGGTCATGCCGCTGCCCGATTCGGTCAGTTTTGAACAGGGCGCGGCCTTTCCGATCCAGACCCTGACCGCCTACCACCTGTTGCACACCTGCCATCAGACCGCCCCGGGCCAGACTGTGCTCGTGCACTCCGCAGCCGGCGGAGTGGGCATTGTCGCCATGCAGATCGCCAAGGCGGCCGGCGCGCGGGTGATCGGCACCGTCTCGAGCGACGCCAAAGTCGCCCTGGCCCAGGAGTATGGGGCCGAGGCGGTGATCAATTATGAGAGCCAGGACTTTGCCGAAGAAGTCAAAAAGCTGACCGACGGCAAGGGCGTAGACCTGATCCTCGACGCAGTGGGGCAACCGACCTTTGCCACAGGGCTCAAGTGCCTGGCCCCGTTCGGTCATGCCATCCTGTACGGCCAGGCCGGCGGCGCGCCCGAGCCGGTCAACGTCTTTGGGCTGTTCCAGAACTCGCTCAAGGTCAGCTGCTTTGGCCTGTACACGGCCTCGGCCATACCCGAGCTGCACCACAGAGGGATTACCGAGTCGTTCCGGTTGATGGAGGAAGGCAAACTCAAACTCCTGGTCGGCAAGAGCTACCCTCTGGCCGAGGCGGCCGAGGCGCACCGCTTCATGGAATCCCGCCAATCGGTCGGCAAGCTGATCCTGACCCCCTAGGTTTGAGCTTGGGCCGGCTCTGGACGACCCCCCGGCATGTGGGCAACCACGGACGGATGTGGGCAACCACAGGGGGATTGCCCCTACAACAGTTCAGCAGAGAAGGAGCCCCGTATGGACTGGCACGCGCTGTGCGGCGACAAACTCGTCACCCCCCAACAGGCGGTCGCGCTCATCCGGCCGACCGACACCGTCTATATTGCCGGCATACAGGCCACCCCGTTCGCCCTGTGCCAGGCCCTGGTCGAGCGGCAAGACACGCTGCGCGGCCTGCGCATCAATACCCTGGTGTCGTTTTACGACTGGGACACTCCCGGCCTGAGCGACGCCTTCCGGCTGGAGTCGTGGTATCTGAGCCGGCGCGAGCGCACGCTGATGCACAAGGGCGGCCTGGACTACATTCCGGTCTCGTATTTCCGGGCCGAGGCCCTGCCCCACGGCATTGACACGCTCGATGTGTACATGGTCAGCGTGTCGCCGCCGGACCGACACGGCTATTGCAGCTACGGCACCAGCGTCGGCATGTCGCCGCTCATGACCAAACAGGCCAGGACGATCATCGCCGAAATCGACCCCAGCTTTATCCGCACCGGCGGCGAGAATTATCTCCACATCTCGGCCATTAACCGCTGCGTGGAACGCCCGCCCACCGTCAGCCCACCAACCATCAGCCCGGAAGTCTACAGCCAGGAAAAACAGGACGCGATCGACACGATCTGCATGTCGATCGCCAACGAGCTGATTCAGGACGGCGACACGATCCAAATCGGGGCCGGCGATATGACGAGCCCCCTGCCCGCCTATCTGTACGGCAAAAACGATCTGGGCATGCAGACCGAGATCATCCCGCCCGGCGTGGTCGGCCTCGTCCGGGCCGGCGTACTGACCGGCACGAACAAAACCCGCCATACCGGAACGGTGGTCGGCACCGGCTTTCACCCCATGCTCAGCCCTGAAGAGCTGGACTATATTGACGCCAATCCGGTCTTTGAGCTATACGATTTCAACTATACCGACGACATCCGCCTGCTGTGCCAGGACCCGCACTTTACGGCGATCAATAACGCGCTGAGCATCGACCTGACCGGCCAGGTCGCGTCCGAGTCTATCGGTCCCCAGCAGTTTACCGGACCGGGCGGCCAGACCGCCTTTTGCATTGCCGCCAGCCTGGCCGGCAGCAAATCCATTATTGCCCTGCCGTCAAGCTCACTCAGCGGGCCAGACCGCCGTCGGATTTCCCGCATCGTCCCCACCCTTGCGTCGGGGACGGTGGTGACCACGCCCCGCGCGTTTGTCGATTACGTGGTGACCGAGTATGGGATTGCGACCCTGCGGGGCAAGAACCTGCGTGAGCGCGCCCAGGCTTTGAGCGCCGTTGCTCATCCGGACTTTCAAGATGAGTTGCGGACACAAGCGGAACGCCTGCACGGCGCCGGCTGAGGTCTCAGGGCTGGGGCTTCCACCTGGGCGGCGTCCAGCGCTTGGGACCCGCCCAGCGATAGGTGGTCAGATCAACCTTGCCGTGGCGACTGAAGCGGACGCCCTCGTCTTCGAGCAGCCAGCGCTGCTGTTCGGCCCGCACAAGGTCACCGCGAATGCTGATGCCGCCCGAGGCATTAATGACCCGTTGCCAGGGCACTCTCCGGGACAGCGGCGGGGGCAGATGGCGCAGGGCCGTACCGACCGCCCGCGGCGCCCGGGGTGCGCCAAGCAGGGCGGCCACCTGTCCGTAGGTCACCACTTTGCCTTTTGGAACGCGGGCGACCAGACGGTAGACGGCCGTATGAAAGGCGGGCAGACGGGCGGCCATGGGCTCAGGCTTCAGCCCCGATCTGCTGCATCAGGCCCAGGGCGTCCCAGGCTACCCAGGCTTCGGCAATCCGGCCATCGGCAATCCGATAGATGGCAATGCCCACCACCGATACGTTCTTGCCGCTGGGGGCAATACCCATGAAATCGCCCCGATGGGTACCCCGAAACGTCCAGCGTCCGACCACCCGATCCTCCTCGGCAAGCAGATCTTTGATCTGAAAATGCACATTCGGAAAACCACCCCGGACCGTTGAGACAATTTGTTTCACGTCCTCCGGGCCGCCGCCAAAATCATAGCCGGTCGGATAATGGCTGACATAATCGGGCGCGATCAGCTCGTCGATCAACTCAATCCGACCCGCGTTCAAGACCTCGTCAAAATAGCGACGGAAGACGGCTTTATTGGCCTCTGACATGGCGTTCCTCTCCCTCTTGATTGCTGTACACAAAAGGCAGGACTTGCACAAGACTGGCCCACGCCGGACGCGGGTGGGCCGCTCAGTCCGGAACGAACAGCGGGCTCGCGTCCACGGGGTGCAGCTCGGGCTGACACCCGGGGCAGGGCTGATAGCCGAGTTCGCGGGCCCGGGCCAGGGACGGGATCAACACCCGTTCGGCGGCGGTCTGAGCGTGTAGGTCGGCGCAGTCGGGCCGACACAGGCGGGAGTGGGAACGCCAGCCCACATACATCCGGGCAGCGGCAATGGCCAAGCCCCGTCGGGTGTGTCTGACCGGAATGCCCTCGGTCTCAAGAATGGCGCGTTTGGTATCGACCAGATTGCCGGCATAGCCGGTCAGGCGCCCGTCGCTGCCCAACACCCGATGACACGGAATATGCAGAGGTACCGGGTTGTGACGCAGGGCCTGGGCGACCGCGCGGACCGCGCTGGGTTGGCCGATGGTGTCGGCCAGGCTCTGATAGCTGATGACCGTACCGTAGGGAATGGCGGCGGTGGCCCGCAGCACGCGGCGCTGAAAGTCGCTGCGCATCAGGCGATCATCCAGCGTCCAGTCCAGCGTCCGGCGTGTGCCGGTAAAATACTCGTCAAGCTGTTGGACGAGGACGGCGGTCTCCGGCCCGGCCTGCTCGGGCCTGAAATCGTGCTCCAGGCGCGCGAGCTGGGTTGAGGCTTGATTTGGACGTGTGAACTCGACAAAAACCACGCCTTTGTCTGTCGCGCCGAGCAGCAGGTCGCCGACCGGCGAGTGCCATAGCTGGACGCGCAACCGCGGACGCTGCGGCTCGGCCAGCCGCGCCTCAAGCGCCTGCCGGGCGCGCCGCAGGCCCTCAGCTTCTTTGCCGGGAACGGGCCAGTCGTGTAAGCGGGCGCGTAGCGTCCGATACTGTTCCAACAGCTCGCTACACACACCACAGCCGGCCACATGCCGGCGCACCTGCTGGCTCAGCTCGGCCTGCGCCTCGCCAAACGCCTCGGCAATCAGCCGGTTTTCTGAAAATCTGCACGTTTTCGCCATAGCCTAATCCTCCTGGTGCCGAGCAAGGGCGAGCCGCAGCTTGCGCAGCGCCTGATAGACATGAGCCCGCGCGGTCTCTTGTGAACACGCCAGATTGCCGGCGATGACCTGATAGTCCAGCCCCTCAAACTGGCGTTGGACAAGCGCGGTGCGCTGCCGGAAGGGGAGTCTTTCAATCGTGGCAAGCAAGGTCCGGGTCGTCTCATTGGCGGCCATGGTTTCCTCCATATCGGCCCCGTTTCCAGGCGGCGAGGCGGTGTCTTCGGCTTGCTCGTGGTTGCGCGTCACCACCACCCGGCCTCTGCGTTGGCGGTCACGCGCGTAGTTCTTGGACACGTTGATAGCGATCCGCATCAACCAGGCCCGATAGTTCATATCAGCCCGCCGATTCTGCGCTCGTCCATATGCCCGGTAGGCGCGCAAGAACGTCTCCTGAAACAGATCCTGAGCGTCGTGTGGATCCCGGGTAAAGCGCAACAGATAGCCATACACCGCGCCCTGGTGGCGCGTGACCAACTCGGCAAAGGCCCGCTGTTCGGTATGTGTCGCCATGTGTAGAGAAAGACACTTCAGCCGGCCGTTTGTGAAAACGCTTGCGCCGTCGAGAACCAGACAGTATATGCTGCATGGGTATGCTTGCGTTCGCCACCTCGGTCCTGATGGCCTGGGCGCTCGCCACGCTCTTGGCCTCCCCGCCAGCGGCGGACCGCTTGCCGGCGGCCGACTTCTTCCCCCTGGCCATGCACAATACCTGGACCCATGAGGTCAGGTTCTCGGGCGGGGACTATCACTACTACATGACCGAGACCGTCATCAAAGACAACTGGCCGCTGCTCGGCCAACAGTCCTACGTGGTGGCCGAGGACTACGAACCGCTCACCGACCGCGCCCCCGAGGCCAGAAGCACAGTTGCCTATTTTCGCAAAAACGGGTTTCTCTACCGCTACCCGTGGCTGGACTCCGAGGGCGACCGCATCTGGGACACCCGGCTGGGTCAGGGGCTGGATCAAATCATGCCGAGTCCGTTTGTGGAGAGAACACGCTGGCGCATGGACCTGAGCACCCAGGTCATGGCCAGCGGCGGACAGAGCAGCTCATCGGCCACGGCCTGGATCGATCCGAGTGCCATACAGGTACCGGCCGGCACCTTTCGCAACTGCCTCAGAGTCGAAACGCTGACCGTCAGCTTCGTGCCGGACCCGCGCAAAAAGAGCGCGGAATTTGCGCTACGGCATACCGAGTGGTACGCCCGGGGCGTCGGCCTAGTTAAAGCCATCAGCAGCGAAGGCACGGCGCAAAAAAGTGTCACACGGCTGCTGACGTATCGGATTCGTGAAAAGGAGCACCCCAATCACCATGACTGACCACGACCTGTTTGACATCATGTATACCTGCCGCAGCATGCGGCGCCTCAAACCCGATCCCGTTCCGGACGAGTTGATCTATCGCATCATCGAGGCCGGCACCCAGGCGCCGAGCGGCGGTGGCGTCCAGGCCTGGCGCTTTGTGGTGGTAACCGACCCGGAACGCAAACAGCGGATTGCCGATCTCTACCAGCACGGCTGGCAGAGGGCCCTGAAGCAGTACGCGGCAGCCGGACTCACGCCCGAAAACGACAAAAACGTTCGCGCCGCCTCCTACCTGGCCGAGCACTTGGCCGAGGCGCCGGTGCTGCTCGTGCCGTGTCTGCGGGAGCGCCGCCTGCACGCCGAGCGCAAGACCGGCCCCAACGCCCAGAACTTCGTTCGGATTATCAGCGGCAGCATTTACCCGGCGGTGCAGAATATCCTGCTGGCCTGCCGAGCGCTGGGTTTAGGCGCCACGCTGACCTCGGTGACGACCCAGTATGAAGCCGAGATGAAAAAAATTCTCGACCTGCCGGAGACAATCACCACCTATGCGTTGATTCCCATTGGCTACCCCATGGGCCGCTTCGGGCCGGTCACCCGCCGAGCGGTCGAAGAAGTCAGCTGGCTGAACGCCTACGGCACGCCGTTTCCCCGGCCAGCCGGCTATTCGGGCAGAAAGCCGCCAGTCTGAACAGTCTGGCCCTGCCACGCAAGGAAGAGACCGTCCGCCAGCCTAGCTCACCGCCCTGAGCAACGCCTCGGCCAGAGCCTGGATATCCTCGGGACGATTATAGACGTGGGGCGAGACCCGGATCGAGCTGCCACGCTGCGACACGTACACCCGGCGACGGCGGATTTCGGCAAGAATGGCCGGAATCCGCCCGGCATCGGGCAGCCGCACGCCAAACAGGTGGGCCGAGCGCTCAGCACCAAGCGTATAGGGGCTGTCTGCCAACGCCTCGGCCAGCCCGCTGCTGAGCCGGGCGCAGTAGGCCCGAATATTGGCAACGCCCCAGCGGTCCAGCTGGTTCAGCGCTTCAATCAGCATCGGCACCAGGATAAAGTTGGACCGCTCGCCGGCGTCAAAGCGCTGCGCTCCGGGCTGAAACTCGGACTGGTAGTTGATCAGAGCGCTGAAGTCCTGACTGTTTTTGCGGGTGATCCAGTTGTGTTCAAACGGCTCGGCGTCCAGCAGTCGGTCACCCACCACCGCAAAACAGTACTGGTAGGGACCGAACAGCCACTTGTAGCCGGCGCACACCAGCAGGTCGGGCTGCGTCTGGGTAAAGTCAAACGGGACGGCCCCGATCGACTGTGTGCCGTCAACAATGAACAGGGCGCCGACCTCGCGTGCCCGTCGTCCAATCTGATCCACATCAAACGGCGTGCCGTCGGTCCAGTGGACCGTGCTGAGCGTCACCACTGCGGTGTTGCGGTCTATGGCGTCGAGGAGACGGGTAGTCCAACCGTCGCTCGCCTCCTGGTCCGGGCGCTCCACAAAACGCAGGCGCGCTCCGCTTTGCTGACACTGCGCCATCCAGGCATACACATTGCTCGGAAACTCCTCGCCGGGAATGACCACGTTCTGACTTGGCCGCAGCCGGGTATTGTGGCTGGCAATGGCCATGCCGTAGCTCACCGCCGGCACCAGCGCGACCCGCTCTGGCGTGGTATTGACCAGCCGGGCGAACAGGCGGCGCAACTCTTGGGTTTCGTCAAAAAAATCAGCCGGGACAAGCTCGGCCGGATTGACCTTACGCCGCAACCCGGCAATGCCGGCCGCCTCGACCGATTTCAGCAGCGGCGCCATGTAGGCGCAGTTCAGGTAGTGCTGGTCCTCGGGCAGGGTGAAGAGATGGCGCTGGCATTCCATGACGGCGTCAGGCCTGTTTGACCTCAGGGAAGAGGTCCTGCTTTGGCGCGTGGGCCTTTTTCCAGACCATGACGTTGCGCGTATATTTACACACCAGAGTGCCGTCCTGTTTGACGCCGCGCGTTTCGACCTTGACGATGCCCCACTGGGGTTTGGACCGGGACTCGCGCGTTTCCAGGACTTCGGATTCGGAGTACAGGGTGTCGCCGGCAAAGACCGGGTTGGGCAGGACGACATTGTCCCAGCCCAGGTTAAAGCCGTTCTCGCTCACATCGGCTACGCCCAGCCCGGCCACAATCGCCAGGGTCAGCACACTGTTGATCAGACACTGGCCGAACTCGGTCTGTTTGCCGTACTCGGTATTGAAATGGATCTGGTTGGTGTTGTTGGTCAGCAGGGTAAACCAGATGTTATCGTTTTCGGTCACCGTCCGACCGAGCCGACAGCGGTACACGTCCCCGACCTCAAAATCTTCATAATAACGACCTTCCCAACCGGCTTTGACTGGCATAGCGTTTTCCTCCTGTCCACGAACATGGGTTTACCGGCACTCTACCACGCCCGAAGCGAACAGGAGAAGGGGAGGGGCTCGTCCCCTTGTCCCCAAACGCCATTTGAATACTATCAGTACGTTTTTCTACTACACAGCCCAGCTCATGCCGAGCGGAGGGACGCGTGTGGAGCGACGATTTCTCCAATCTGCTCGAAGTGATCCGCTGGAAGTAAGGCTGCAAACGAACGCACGGCGCCAACGGCCGATATCCGTTCGCCCGTCATCTGGCGAACACTTGGCGGCTGTCCTGAAACGCCTTGAACTCCAGATGATTGCCGCACGGATCGGTCAGAAACATCGTCGCCTGTTCGCCGACCTGGCCCCGAAAACGCACCCGCGGGGCAATCACAAAAGCGGTGCCGCGTTGCTCAAGGCGCCGGGCCAGCTCGTGCCACGCCTGCCAGTCCAGAATCACCCCAAAGTGGGGCACCGGCACCGCGTCACCATCAACCGGATTATGAGCCGCCGACCGGGCGCTCTCTGTCAGGTGGGCGGTCAGCTGATGACCGAAGAAATCAAAATCAATCCAGCGCCCACTCTCCCGCCCGACTCCACAGCCGAGCACATCGACATAGAAACGGCGGGTTGCGACCAGATCGCTCACCGGAAAGGCCAGATGAAAAAGCACACGCACCTCCTTGCCAATACGCCGCCTATCGCCTAGGGTTCACGCCATGCAACTCAGCATCAACATCCGGAATTGGGGCACGCAGTCAACACCCGCCATGCTGCTCGAATGTGCCCGGGCGGCCGATGAGTCAGGACTCGATACGCTGTGGCTGAACGAACATCTGGCCATTCCTCCCCAGGCCGATATGCCGGACCGCGTGCCGCAGGGATTTGCCGAGGGCCGCTTTCTCGATCCAATGGCCACCCTCAGCTTTTTGGCCGCCGCCACCCGGCGCATCGGCCTGGGCACGGCCGTCCTGCTCCTGCCCTACCGCCTGCCGCTGCAGACGGCCAAGCTGGTGGCGACTGTCCAGGAGTTGTCCGGCGGCCGCCTGCGGCTCGGCGTCGGCACCGGCTGGATGAAGGAAGAGTTCCAGGCCCTGGGTGTCGATCATGCCCGTCGAGGAGCGATCAGCAATAGCGTCCTGGCCCTGCTGCGAGAGTGCTTTGAGAACGACGTGGTCGAGTCAAACGGACAGTCCCTGCTGTTCCGGCCCCGACCGGCCCGTCCACCGATCTATGTCGGGGGAGCGCCCCCCCACGCCTTGCGTCGGGCGGTGCAATATGGCGACGGCTGGATCCCGGCCGGGATTGAGCCCCAGGCGCTCACCACCCATATCGCCGAACTCAGACAGATGAGTCAGGCCGCCGGTCGGCCGCCGCTTGAGGTCATCGCCATGAAGACGCTCGCCATCGACGATCCGCCCAAAGCCATCGACTACGCGGGCCAGTTTGCCGAGGCTGGGGTGAACCACCTGGTCCACACCCAGGGCTATGCCGATGCGGCCGAGTATCGGCGCAATGTGGCGACGCTGGAAGAAAAAATTCGACCTGCTGTGGCCTGACTGGGCGGCGTCTATTGTGTGCTTTCTTTTTGAATCTGGCTTTGGACGCGGCCGCTCAGCCACACAAAGCCCAGCCATAGGACGACTCCCAGGCCAGCGCAGCTGAACCACAGGGTCCTATACCCCCAGGCCTCGTACAGCCAGGTTCCGCCCAGCGGGGCAAGCACAAAGGCGCCGGAGAAGGCCGTGCCAAACATCCCCATATACCGCCCCCGGCTGGCGGCCGGGCTGCGCTTGGCCACAAAGCCTTCGAGCAGCGGCGTTGTCAGCATTTCCCCCAGCGTCCACACTACCACGGTGACCGCGACCAGCGGCATGACTGGCGCAAACGGCAGCAGGCCGAACCCACCGCACAGCAGCAATGCGCCGAGGCCGACGACCCGCAGCGTGTCAAAGCGCTCCACGGCCCGAATGACCAGCATCTGAAAGACAACGATCAGCAGCGTGTTAATGGTAAAGACCAGCCCGACCGAGGTGGCGGGCAGCCCATACACCTCGGAGAGGGTGAGCGGATAGGTGCCCAAGAGCTGACACAGGACGGTCGCCAGCAGCATGGTCAAGCCGACCAGCACCAGAAAGACGCCGTCACGCCAGGGCGACAGGCGCGGGTCAGGCGTCTCGGCCGGCTGACCGCCGCGCTGAGCGGGCGAGGGGGCGCTGCCAAACAGCAGCCATAACAGGCCTGCGGTCAGCACACATACGCCAGCCTCGACAAAAAACAGCAGCCTGTACGAATAGGCGACCAGCAGTCCACCACAGGCCGGCCCGATGGCCATGCCCAGATTCATCCCCACCCGCCGCAGGCTGAACGCCCGAACGTGCAGCTCGGCCGGACTCACTTCGGCCAGGGTGGCGGCATTGGCCGGCCGAAAGCTCTCGGCCGCCACACTGAGGAGAGCCACGACCAGGGCAATGCTCAGCGGCGTCGGCATCAGGCTGAGCGCCACAAAGCCAGCCGCCGCCAAGCCCAGGCTCAGCCGCTGGGTCGGCAGCGAGCCGATCCGGTCGCTCAACCAGCCGCCCAGATACGAGCCGCCGACAGCTCCGACGCCATACACACTGAGAATGACGCCCGCCCCGCGGGGGCTGAGCTGCTGTTGACTGGTCAGGTACAGGGTCAGAAAGGGCAAGACCATGGTGCCGCTGCGGTGGACAAACGAGACTGCGGCCACCAGCCATACCGCCCGGGGCAGCCCGGAAAACGCCTCACGGTAGAAACGCAGGGGTGAAGACAAACGCGGCATATTGCTGGAGGGGCAGCAAAAGACTAAGCTGACAGGCACTATGAACTTTATCCCAACCGTTGTCGAGCAGACGGGCAGAGGGGAGCGGGCCTACGATCTCTACTCCCGTCTGCTGAGAGATCGTATTGTGTTTCTGGGCTCAGCCGTGGGCGACGAGGTCGCCGCTCTGGTCACCGCCCAGCTGCTGTTTCTGGAGTCCGAGGACCCGGACAAGGACATCCATTT
>JAGWBB010000006.1:98911-122773 GCA_021296095.1 Desulfurellaceae bacterium
TGAGGTCAACAATGCTCCGAACAGTCGAAGCGGTCATGACGGGTCGGAATACTGCGGACTCCGACGTTTTCAGTGTATCGCTGGGGTATTCTTTCGACGTGTTCTGAATCCGTGGTTCCTTGCGAAGAGGCACAGAACAAAGGATCAGAGGGTTCTTGCCAGGCGGAAGCCGACAGAGCCGCTACGGGAAGCAGGCGGACCGGTGCCGCGAGACCCGGAGCGGCAATCAGGGGCGTCGTAGCCCCACCCCCCGCCGCGAATGAGCCGGTGGGTGCCTGAAGACGGCCCCTGAGGGTCCGTCACCCGGCCCGAGGGATAGTCGTCATACCAGTCTGCCACCCACTCCCACACATTCCCATGCAGGTCATATAACCCCCATGCATTCGGACGCTTGCTCCCTACGGGATGGGTCGTGTTCTCGGAGTTATCCCTGTACCAGGCATACGCCCCTAACTGGCGCGTCCTGTTTCCAAAACTGTACGCGGTCCGCGTCTCTGCCCGTGTCGCGTACTCCCACTCCGCTTCCGTCGGTAGACGATATGCCGTCACCCCCTCCCGCAGATTCAGCGCCGCAATAAAAGCCTGCGCATCCTCCCAGGACACGTTCTCCACCGGGCAGGTAACGCCACAGTCAGCGAAATGTGACGGATTATTCCCCAGCACCGCACGCCACTGCCCTTGGGTCACTTCGTATTTCCCCAGATAAAACGGCTGGCTGATGTGAACCGTATGGAGAGACCTGTCATCGCTGCGGCCCGCTCTCCTCGTCGACAACCCCATCCGGAATGTCCCTGCCTCGATTCGCACGAACTCCATACCATGGTGTTGACCAACTCGTTCGCCTCACGCTGCCGTGCGGTTTCCTGCGCCTGTTGCCGCTCCGCTTCTTCCGCTCGCCGTCGTTCCGCTTCGGCTGCCGCCCGCTGCTCCACTTCCTCAGCGGCTTGCCGTTGACCCCCCGCCTCTATCAACGCGGTCGCCTGCTCAGACGTCAAATATCCCGTGGCGGTAAACCCCTTGGCCCGCTGCCAGTTCTGCAACGCCAGCCGCGTGGTTGGCCCAAACAGCCCGTCGGCAACCTCAACCGGGTAGTCGAGCGACATCAGCCCCTGCTGCACTCGGATACGCGCCTGCCGGTCCAAATCCAGCGCCGCTTCCGTATCCTGTGCCTGTGCCTGTGCCTGCTGCCGGGCGGCTCTCGCTGCCTGCCGCCGCTCGGCTTCCTCGAGCTGACGGACCGCTTCTGCACGCCCTGCCGCTGTCAGCCTGTCCACCTGCGCCGATGTCAAATATCCCGTGGCGCCAAGCCCTCTGGCCTCCTGCCACTGCAACAACGCCGTCCGAGTAACTTGTCTGAGCTGCCCATCTGGAACGCCGACCGGGTAATTGAGCGCCGCGAGCCCACGCTGTACCCAGATGATCGTCTGGCGATCCAGGGCCAGCGCCTCTTCTGCCTCCACCCGCCGGGCGATGGCTGCCAGACACGCCCTCGCTTTCGCCACATAGGTCCCGCTCGGATACTCCTTCAGGTAGGCTTCGACCTCCCGCGTCCGCTCGCACACCACCTCCTGCCAAAAGATATCTTCCAACTCCTGTGCCGTCTGACCCCAGGCAACAACCGCGAGCGCCAGCATGACCAGCAGGCAGACCCCCATTCCCCTACAGAAACCTACACTCACAGGGGAACGCAGGATGAGCCGAGCCGAGGCCCAGCGGACAACAAATCCATCCATAGGCGTATTCAACGAATCCCAAACGGGAAAGTCAAGCGACGGCTTCGCCGCTCAAGACCAGGGCCTGCCCTCTACCAAATCTCCTGCGTCGCGCATTGCGCATCTACCTTTGGTAGAGGGAACAGAAAAGCTATTCAGCGGACAGCGAGGCAAAGTGGCTGGCGCCGTTCGGTCGCTGGAGCAGCAGCAGGAGCGGCCTGCCGGGCTGCGCTTTGGCAAGCGCTGTCTCCAACTCCTGAACCGACCCGACCGGCGTCCGGTTGACTTCCAGAATCACATCACCGCTCCGCACGCTGGACCGGGCGGCCGGGCTGCCCGGCCGGACGCCCGACACCAGGACTCCCTCGCCCGCGTTGAGACCGGCCTGGGCGCGTTCCTGGGGTCGCAGGTCACGCATGGCCAAGCCCCACTCGCCCTGGTCCACTACTGCCCCTCTGGCCCGACGCTCTTCGGCCAGTTCCCCGATGGTGACGCTGAGCGTTTCCCGCCTGCCCCGGCGGCTCAGCTCCACCGGAACGGTCTCGCCAACCCGCGTCTCGGCCACCAGGATGGGCAGATCGGACGAGGCGCTGACCTCCCGGCCGTTATAGCCCAGGATCACGTCGCCACGCCGAATGCCCGCCTGTTGGGCTGGGCTGTCGTCCACCACATCGGCGACCAGGGCGCCTACAGCCGCGTCCATGCCGAGCGATTCGGCCAGGTCTCGCGTCAGGCTCTGAATCGAGACGCCGAGCCAGCCACGGGTCACATAGCCGTGCTCTTCAAGTTCGGGCATGAGCGCCTTGGCCTGATTGATCGGCGTGGCAAAACCGATCCCGATATTGCCCCCGCTGCGGCTGAAAATGGCGGTGTTAATCCCCACCACCTGACCGTACTGATTAAACAGCGGCCCGCCGGAGTTGCCGGGATTGATTGACGCATCGGTCTGGATGAAATTGTCATACGGCCCGGCGCCAATCGTCCGACCTGTGGCGCTGACAATACCGGCCGTGACCGTATTGCTCAGACCGAACGGATTGCCGATCGCCAAGACCCAGTCCCCAACCCGCAGCGCGTCGGAGTCGCCTAGTCGGGCAACCGGCAGCTCAGCCGTGGGTTTGATCTTCAACACGGCCAAGTCTGTTTTGGCATCGCCGCCCAGCAGATCGGCCCGATACTCGGTCTCATCGGCCAGCACTACCGTGATCTGCTTGGCGTTCTCGACCACATGGTTATTGGTCAGGATCAGCCCGTCCTGGCGCACGATGAAGCCTGAACCCGAACCGCGCTGTGGCCTGGACTCGGCCTGGGGAAAGGGAAAAGGCGACCGGAAACGGGGCTGCGGTCCACCGAAGGGTCCTGGCGGAAAGCCACGGCCGTGTTGAAAATCGGTCCGCTCCAGGGTGACGACCTTGATGTGGACGACCGCCGGAGAAACCTGTGGGGCTAAGCTGACAAAAGACGGCAGGCCGGCTGGGCGGGCCGGCGCCGACTGGGGCGGGAGCTCGGCCTGGACTCGCTCAAGCTGCGTCAGACGGCCGAGGCTGAAGCCCCCCACGGCCACAGACGCGACCAGCGTTCCCACAACAAGTGTTTTGCGCATACATTCCTCCTCTCAGCTGGGGTGTACGTTCTGTCACAGACCATACACCGCCAACATGAGAAGAGGATGAGAACCCGATGAGAAATGTCTCAGAAAACGCAGACCGGTAGGGCTCTTAGGATTTCGGTTTGGTCCGCAGGCTCTCGAACAAGTACTCCAAGCCCCGGGCCATTTCACGCTGAACCTTTTCAGCATCGGCGGCGTAGGAGATGCACAGACCCGATTCGAGAAAAGAGCCCCATAACAGACGGGCCAAAGTGTCGCACGGTGTGTCTTCGATAAAGCCTTCCGCCACCAACTGTTCGAGGCTCCGGCGAATGATGTCCACCGCCTGCACATTTTCGCGCCAGACACGCGGGTCTAAAACGGAGGGACCGTCAAGGAAGATAATGCGTTGGGAGTCTTTGTCGACGACAGACTCAATGAAGGTGGCACAGCCCGTCTTGACAAGTCGCTGCCAGATATCGCCCTTCGCCGCCTCGATACGCGCCCGAACTGTTTGCGCTCGTGCTTCTGTCAAACGCTCAAAAACGGCCTGGAAAATGCCTTTTTTGCTGTGAAAATGATAATACAGCGCACCCCTGGTTACCTCAGCGCCTTCGACAATATCTTGGGTGGATGTGTTTGCGTATCCCCGTTCAGCAAACAGCCCGTGGGCGACATTCAACAAGGCTGACCGAGTTCTGTCAGATTGCTCGGCTTTTGGAAGCGCAGCGGCCATCGTTGATCCTCCCCTTTTAGGCTTCGGGGCTTCCCCTCGCTTATGATACAAACAACTTGTACTTAAAACGCTCCATCTCAGTGAACAAACCTCAGCAGGATACCAAAGTCGATACTCAGATCAAACCCGGTGCTGTCCTAATTCGGACACGCGATGCTGAAAGTAGGACAGCACTGTAGTCAGATTTGGAGACCGGACACTCAGGGTGATGTGCCCCCAGGGACCGCCTTTGCGGGGGGTTGGATGGCCGTTGGTAAGTGTGGCTGCTGATGAGAGTAGTAAGTCGCCGTATAATACACGATCCCTGCAATGAGAGCGACAATAATTCCACCAAAAGTAAGGAAAACTTTCACCATCCGCCATGCGAATTTATCTGTCACCAAATCTTTCTGCCCATCGCGGATTCCGCGCAAATCCGTTTTGATGTCCGCCGTCTCCTTCGTGAGCATCTGTGTCCGTTCATCAAGGCGCCCGCACACTTCTTTGAGGTCAGCCAGAATCTTGAATATCAAGGGCTGGTAATTTGGCTGTGGAGTAGGCGGGTCACTTTCTGGAGTAGGGTCAATTGCCCCCTCTGGAATGGGAGGAGGATTGGCGGTCGGCTTGGTCTTGGATCCGGGTCTCTCATCTCCAAAAATTCCTATAGTGACCGCCCATGGTATCCCCAATAGGCATCGAGACGAACAATGATGTGTCTCGGCGTGGCTGGGTCTTGATCTTTGTTGCGGGGAAAGAGTTCTTCACTGATTTCTTGGGAACTCTTCTCACTCCGCAACGCCCATGATTGAGGTCCGACAGGATGATATTCTGCTCCAACTCCCTTCAGTCTGAACTCGAACGCCTGAGCCTTAGACAGGGACATCTCCTTCACCACAATCAAGACATAGCGCGACATAGTATTTATCGTGTTTGCTGGGCTGTCTGCCTCTTGCAGTATATCTTGGCGGACGCTCGGGACGCCGTCAAGTGATTTTCCCGCCCCGAATCACCCGCAACTGGAGCGGCTTCCGATCAGGCCGCCAGAACGACAAAAACCCCAGTCGAAACTGAGGTTTTTGCCGAATCCGAAAAGCTAGTTTCCGGTGAGAACGGAAACCGGCGAAGTGAGGCCCACTCATGGGCAAGTATACTGCCTGGTTATCAGGTCGTCAAGCTGCGCGTGCAAATCCGTTAGGATTGCGCTGCGATCCCCTTCCCCCCAAACCCGCACGGCTTATCACACGTCGCCCCTCTCGCTGGTACTCTCATAAAATGGGCCAAATCAGGCGGGGAAGAAAAATGGGCGGAGCATCACCTGGACGATTTTCCACAGCTCGTCATGGGGATATTCGATAGGAGTCGCGGCCGCCCCTGTGAGCACGACCCGACACTGAATGGCATCGGCATCCCATCGGGTGGTGATGGTATACTGCTGGACTGGGTCTTCGACCCGCACGGTAATGGTGCGGTCAGAGAGGAGGAATTCACACTCCTTCTCCCCGGCTTGGTCTGGGTCCGAGCGCCAGATCAAGAGCTGTGTCTGTGTGTCACTGGCCTGACGAAACCGGAGGGATTCCTGTCGTGCATGGATGATTTTCTTCCGGTCTTCTACATCTTGCCGGATATGGGAGGCCAGTGTCATGAAGAGACTCGGCAGATTACACTTCGCATACTGCTCAACCCAATTCGGATGGACCCGTTCCATAGCCTTCTCCTACACAGTCACATGGGGCTTCAGCAAGGGACGTGTCTTGATTCCTTCAACCGTTGACCCGCCGCTGAAAAAGCAGCACATAGGACACTGAGGGGTGCGAATTAGGACAGTGTGCGGCTATTTAGGACAGCACCTCAAACCCGCTTAAGCTGTGAAATGTTGATTTTATTCGTTAAAAATTCCCGAAATGAACAATTTTTGATTAAATATCTGACATACATATAATATGAATGTATATAAATCATAACATTTATTTAGAATGTATGTGTCAGTTCTCCTGATTTCCTCCCTTAAATTTCCTCCAAGAAATCATGAAAAAAGCTTAACATACAGTCTGAATGGATATAGAGAAATAACAAATTCAAATAGGATGTATCTTGAAAATCAGCCTCTGGACCCTGATCACCGTATGCGCGCTGAGCGGATGCGCCGCCAGGTCGAAACACACCCTCGGCCCAGGTCAGCGGGAGATGTTGGACACCAGCCTGCAAGTGTCGGCCGCGGCGCTGGCTACCGGCCAGACCCTTGCGGCCGAGCGGCTGTATAAGCGCTTGACCGACACGTTCCCACGTACCCCGGAACCGAAGCTGGGGCTAGAGAGTGTTATGCACTTTTTTGCTGAAATTCATTTTCCCCAAAGAAATCGCCGACTTGCAGGAGCTGCCTCAGCAGCTGGTCTTGTGTGACCTTGCGAAAAACCTGAATAAAATCAATGGGTTGTCAGAAGTCCCTAACACGCACTCGATCAGTTTCCACCGTAGCGGTCCTGGACGGTCCGGTCGATAGCCCGGCCTTCGTGGCGTATGTCGAACAGGTCCTGGCCCCCGCCCTCCGCCCGGGCGATTCCGTCGTCATGGACAATCTGGCCTGTCATAAAGTGGCGGGAGTGCGGCGAGCGATTGAGGCAGTCGGGGCACGCCTGCTCTATCTGCCTCCCTACAGCCCCGACTTCAATCCCATCGGACAAGTCTTTGCCAAACTCAAAGCGCGCCTGCGGGCCGTCGCCCCACGCACGGTGGCCAGCCTATGGGCGGCCGTGGGCCCGGCCCTCGCCACCGTCTCCCCCACCGAGTGTGCCAACTATGTTCGCCACGCCGGCTATCGCTTCGCTACAACGGACGACGCTCGGCCCGGCACAACAGCAGGTGTTGAACAACAGTCTGAAAGTGTCGGTTGCGGCTCTCGAAACCGGCCAGCCGGTCGCCGCCGGTCGGCTGTATGAGCAGCTTTCCGGTACCTTTCCGAATGCCCCGGAGCCCAAGCTTGGGCTGGCCTATATGGCTCTGCACGCGGGCGACTTCACCAGGGCAGATGCGCTGTTCATCGAAGCGAGCACTTTGGCGACACAGCCGGCCATCAAGGCCGAGGCACTCCTCGGCGCTGGGCGGGCGAGCCTGGGACGGGAAGACCTGGCCGGAGCCAAAAACCACTTCCTGGCTGCGGCCGAACTGGCCGGGGGTACGCCGGTGCAGTCATGGATCATGAACGGGCTGGCGGTCGTGGCAACATTCGAAGGCAACTACCCGCTCGCAGAGCAGCGGTACAACGAAGCCTTGGCGCTGGTCTCACATCCGCTCATCACCGCCAACCTGACGCGGATGCTGGTTGAAGCGGGCCGCATAGACGAAGCCAGACAACTGTATTCCAGGCACGACGCTCCGTACTGGGTGGAAAGCGACAGAACTGAACTGCCACAACTCCTCGAACACAGCGACAGGACAGAGCAATGAGGCACGCCACACCCACGCGACAAACAGATCAAAACCCACCCCCCTGCTACGCAGGCCCCCTCCTCGGAGGGGATAAAGCACTGCTCCCATCCCCTCCTCGACGTGTGATGCATATTCCGGGGTAGTGTAGAAGGAGCGTGTCGAGGCTAAGCTTGGCTCACATTCCCTACCACAGGAGGTGAGCCATGGCCCTGGATCTCGACACGTTCCTGGTCGCTCGGTATACCATCGTGGACGATCTCTCCCAACAGCAGGTGGCCCGGACCAAGCCGGTGCGGCCGGGCCCGCGGCCGACGGTGGCGGACAGTGAGGTGCTGACGCTGGCGTTGTGTGCGCAGTGGGGCGGGCGCTCCGAGCGAGCCTTTCTGCGCTACGTGCGCCAGCACTGGCGGGCGTATTTGCCGCGGCTGCTCAGCCAGAGTGCCTAGAACCGGCGGTGCCGGGCGCTCGCGGAGGAGGTGGTGGCGGTGCTGCCGGTCGTGGCGCGGGCGCTCCGGGCGGCCACGGCGGCCTATGAGGTGGTCGATACGGTGGCGGTGCCGTTGCTCCGCCGGTGTCGGGGGCAGCACCAGCGGGTGTTTGGGGCTGAAGCGGCGATCGGGCGGGGGGGCAGTGACAAGGGGTGGTATTATGGCTGTAAGCTACTCCTGGCGGTCGCGCCCCTGGGGGTGGTCACGGGCTTCGTGTTAGCCCCGGCCAATATGGGCGACCGCTGGATAGCTGACGCGCTGCTGTGCTGGCGGGCGGACCGGCAGGCGCGGCCGCTCGAGGTGGCGGACTTACCCTCGCCCCGGCGGCCCAACGGCACGCCGTATGTGGGGCCGACCGGGCCACGCTGGCCGGCGTGCGGGGCGGGGGCCCGCAGCGCGGGGGGCTATCTGGCGGACAAGGGCTTCAGCGGTAAGTGGTGGCAGCAGCATTGGCGCTAGACCTACGGGGCGCCGCTGCCCACCCCCGCTGACTAGCCGAGCCCGCAGGCCGCAGCGGCGAAGCGGGCGCAGGCCAGTCGGCGCCAACTCGTCGAGACACTCAACGGCCATTTGATCCAGACCTTCGGCTTACACTTTCCCCGAGCGCGCAGCAAACCGGGGCTGCTGACCCGGCTGGCGGCCAAGCTGCTCGCTTTGAATGTGGGCTGCTGGCTCAATCAGCTCTTCGGCCGGCCGCCCTGGGCCTTTGCTACCCTCTTCCCCGCCTAATAATACGTATCACACGTCCAGGAGGGGGAGGGTCAGGGAGGGGGGTACTGCGCTGACAGCTATGCAACTGAAACACTGATGAGGAGAGCGCCTATGCCTGCCATGTCTCCCTTGCTTCCCGTCCTGCTGGCCGGATGGCTGGCCGCCAGCGCCGGCTGTGCGGTGCTGCCGATTGCCATCGAACGAGGCGTGCCATCGACCAGGGTTGCCCTGGACGGCATGCAGGAGGCGCAAGACCTGCTGGCCGACTCGTGGACGCATTACGAGAAAAATTTCGCCGCCGTTGCTGACCGGCAGCCGGTCGCGGCGCACGGCGCGACCCATGCGGCTTACCAGCGCTGGGTGGATGATGAGGTGCGGGAGCTGCCGGACGTGTCGCAAACCATCGCCATCGGGGGTGGTGACACCTAGGGAGCAGGATCCATGGAGGCGAGCGACAGCAGTATCCGTGCCTTTGCGATTGATGCCGAGACGGAAAAGGTGCTGAAAGAGGCACTGACCGGTCGCGGCGCACAGGTCCAGCGCGGTGACGTGGGGGTGGCGATCAAAACGCTGGCCGCGTCAGCGTCGCCCCGGCTGATCTTTGTCGATCTTGACGGCAGCGAATTTCCCATCGGACGTATCCACGAGTTGGCTGCGGTGTGCGAATTCGGCACCCTGGTCGTTGCCATCAGCTCCAACGACACGGCCCGTTTTACCCGTGAGCTGCTGGCCTGCGGGGTCAGTGACTATCTGCCCAAACCGGTCTCGGTCAGCGATATCCACGAGGCGACGAGCACGGCGCTCAAGGACGATGAGACAGCGGCCCGCCTGCACGCCGGACGGGTGATCGCGTTTGCCGGTTGCGGCGGCAGTGGCGCGACCACCCTGGCCGCGCTCACCGCCCACGCCGCTGCCGCCCAGGGCAGCTATGTGTCGGTGCTTGACCTGGAGCGGACATCCGGGGCCCTGCCCCTGATGCTGGACGTGGAGCCGTCCGTGGGACTCGACGAATTGCTCGACATTGCCGGGACAGAGACCGAGCCGACCCCAGACCTGCTTGACGGGGTGCGGACCACGGTGGTGCCACGCATTTCAGTCTACGGCTACCGACTGGGCGACAGCCTGCCGCCCCAGCCCGCAGCCGGAGCTGTGCAATGGCTGACGGAGCAGCTCGCCAACCGCTCGCATCTGGTTATCGTTGATGGACTGACGGACACCGATACGCTGTTCTCGGTGCTCGAAAACGCGGATGAACGGGTGCTGGTCTTTGAACCGACCCTGGTCAGCCTCAACCGTGTGGTCCGTCGCCTGGCCATGCTGGGCAAGGACCGCCAAGTCGTGCTGGTCGAAAACCACACCCGGGCGGCCAAAAACGCGCTGGCTGCGGATGAGGTCCGCTATACCCTGGCCGGGCGCGACCCGGATGTCGTCGTCCCGTTCGATTCCAGGCTACCGGCCGCAACCAACTACGGCTGGCCGGACCGGACGCTGAGTAAAAAATACCGCAAGGCACTTGACCAACTGACAGGCCGCTTCATGCGCCAGACGGTCTCGCTGGCGACCGCTGCCACAAACGGCACACAAGCCTGAAGGACACCCCCATGCCACGCAACCTCTTTGGCCGCCGTCCCAAGGCAAAGCCACAACAGCCGGCCCCCGAAGCGAAGCCACAACACACTGCGGCGACACCCACAACCACGCAGCGTCGGGAACCGGCTGCCTCTGCCGTGGTGGCCGAGGTGGCTGAGCCCGTCTCGCTGGCGCGCCGCCAGACCTCGGACGGACTGGTCGCCGACATGGCGGCAAAAATCCATCCGACCGTCGTGCAGTCCCTCGATATGTCAAAGGCGGCCAGCCTGGACCGTGACCAACTGGCCGTCCAACTCCGGGCCTTTCTGGATAGCGAGGACTCGGTCGCCGCAGACCTGACCCCGCTCGACCGCCAGCGGGTGGTGCAACGGCTGGTTGACGACATCAAGGGCCTTGGACCCTTGGAGCCACTGTTCAATGATCCGCAGATTTCCGACATCCTGGTCAACGGCCTCAAATCGGTCTATGTCGAACGCCGGGGCAAGCTGGAGCAGGTGGATGTTCGCTTCAGGGATGAGCAGCACCTGCTCAATATCGCCCAGCGGATCGCCGGCTGGGTCGGGCGACGGGTTGATGAGGCCAGCCCGATGGTCGATGCCCGGCTCCCCGACGGCAGCCGCGTCAACATCATTATTCCGCCTCTGGCGATTGACGGCGCGACGTTTTCCATCCGGCGCTTCATAGCGAGAGGCATCAGTCTCGAAGACTTGGCCGCCTACCACGCGATCACCCCGGAGATGGCCCGGCTGCTTCAGATCTGTGCCCAATCCCGGCTGAACGTTCTGGTTTCGGGCGGCACCGGAGCGGGTAAGACGACCTTTTTGAACGCCTTGTCGCGCGAGATCAACAACACCGAACGGCTCGTCACCATCGAAGATTCGGCCGAATTGCAGCTCCAGCAGCCGCACGTGGTCCGGCTGGAAACGCGCACGAAAAGCGCCGAGGGTACCGGAGAGATGACGATCCGCGACCTGCTGATCAACGCCCTGCGGATGCGGCCCGACCGGATCATTGTGGGTGAGGTGCGCGGCGGCGAGGTCAACGAAATGCTGCAAGCGATGAACACCGGCCACCCGGGCTCCATGTGTACGATCCACGCCAACAACCCGCGCGATGCGCTGATGCGGCTCGAAAACATGCTGATGCTGGCCTCGGGCGACATGCCGCTGACGGCCATTGATCTCGTCGTCCAGTTGGCCCAGTTGCGCTCCGGTCACCGTTGTGTGACCAGCATTACCGATGTGGCCGGGATGGAGGGTGATATCGTCACCACCGAAGAGATGTGGCGTCGCCTGCCGGGCGAGGCGCACGTGTTTGAGAGCACGGGCCGTCAGCCGTCCTGGATGTCGGCTGTTGACGCTGCGGGATTACGCGCCGAACTGATAGAAGTCTTGCAGATGAGCGGGAAAAAAGACGTGGAGGCGGCCGCGTGAACCTGAACATCGTCGTGGTTGCGCTCGTGGCAGCCGTGTTTGCTCCGGCCATACTCGCCCTGTTCATCGTCGGCGAGCCACTGTTGAGCGCCACGAGTGCGCTGGCGGCCATGCTGCTGTGCATCACGCTGATACTGTACGATCACTCAGAGCAGAAGGTGCTCGACCGACGCATGCGCCGGGTCGCGGCCCCGCTGAGTGGGGAGGCAGTGATCGACGACGACAGCAATGTCGAGATCAGCGTGATTCGTCAGCGACGCGCCAAGTCGTGGCTGCCGGACTATCTCGACCAACAGTTCTCCATGATCGACGCCCGTCAGACCCTGCCCAAAGCGGTCGGGCTGGGCGCGCTGGGGGCACTCGCGGTCGGGCTGGGCGCGCTGGGGGCACTCGTGGCCGGGCTGGGCGCGGTGTTCGCCGATTTCGGGTGGCTGTCCGTGCTGCTGCTGCCGGCCGGCGGACTGGGGGAGAGCTGGGCGGTGCTGGCGAGGCAGGATGCGAAACAGCGGGCCAAGTTTCTCGAGTTCTTTCCCGAGTCGGTGGACCATGTGGTGCGTCTGATGCGGTCCGGCCTGCCCTCGGTTGAAGCGATCTCGGTCGTGGCTGAGGAGGCACCGCCGCCGATCAACGGAGTCATGCGCGACATCTCCGAAGCGGTGTCAGCCGGGCTGGACCCGGAAACCGTGATCCGCAAAACCGCAGCCCGCGTTCGCATCCCGGAATTCACCCTCTTTTCGGCGGCGGTGTGCTTGCAGATGACGACCGGCGGCGGGATTTCGAGCGCGCTCGGCAATCTGTCGGCCACGCTGCGCAGCCGATACGAAAGCGGGCTCAAGGCCAAGAGTGCGACAGCCCAGACCCGGCTCACCCTCATCGTCATATCAGTAGTTCCGATCGTGGTGTTGGGCATGCAAACCTTCACCAATCCACAGGTGACACAGACCTTATTCTTTACCGAGTCGGGCACGAGCCTGCTGCGCTACGGCATCGGGTTCATTGTGGTCGGCGTGCTCATCGCTCGGGGCTTGGCCGCCCGCGCTATGCGGTGATGATGTTGCACGGAGGAGGTTGATGTCCTGGCCCGTCTTCTTCATCGCGTTGGCGGCCATGCTCGTTGTGGCGGCTGCCGCGCGCTTTGTGTTTCAGGAAAGTCGCCGATCCCAGGTGCTTGACCGCCGGCTTGCCGGGGTACGGGCGTGGGCGGCAGGGGTATACGGAGAGTTGGACCAGAAGAAAAAGCGAACTGGTTCGGGCCTCTCCCTACAGCTGCTATTGACCGGTGTCCTCAACGTCGCCTCCATGCTGGTCCCGGTCGGAGCGGCCGAGCGAGCCAAACTGCGCCAGCTTCTGACCAAGGCCGGTTTTCCCCAGCCCGACGCCCTGTCGGTATTCATGACAGTCAAGCTTGTCGTCAGCCTGACAGGCGGCGGTCTGATTGGCCTTCAGGCGGCGCGCGGGCAGTGGCTGGGGGACTACACCTCCATGCCTGTGCTGATTCTGGTCGGTCTGGTCGGAGCGGTTATCGGCGGTCTGGCGCCCGAGACCGGCCTGCGCCAGCTGTGTAGCCGCCGACACCAGCGTATGGTCGCCGCACTGCCGGACGCACTTGACCTCATGACGTTGTGTCTCGAATCCGGCCTCACCTTTGATCGGACCCTGTCCCGGGTTGCCTCCGAACTCCGGCCGATGGCGCCCGACCTGGCACGGGAACTGGCTCTGGTCGAGGCTGAGCTGCGGCTCGGCGGCGACCGGAAAACCGTGCTGACCGCGCTGTATACGCGTACCGAGGTCGAGGGGCTGCGCGACATGGCCACGACTATCGTTCAGGGCGAGCGCTACGGGACGCCGCTGGCCCAGTCGATGCGCAATATCGCCCATGGCGAGCGTACCCGGCGGGCGGCGCGGATGGCGACCCAAATCGAACGGCTGCCAGTTTTGATGAGTATGCCCATGCTGCTGCTGGTGACGCCGGGGACACTGCTGCTGGTGGCGGGGCCGGCCTTCCTCGTTGCGATGGAGGCGCTCAGCAACATCGGCGGCTGATACTGGATGGGGATTCCCCGATCTGGCGCAGAGTCCCAAGGCTCCTAGCGCGTGTCAGTCACCGAGTCCCACCAGAGCCTGATGTCCTCCTCGTTACAACAAGACTCCTCGGCCTTCTCGATCTTCTCCCTGCTGTGGGCAATCGCCGCGCTGTTGCACATCATCTGGGACAATGTCCTGCTCCACAGCGCTCCATTCACAGCAACGGGACCACTGTCAGAGATCGTCCTTGCCCTCTCCGCTGCGGCGGTCATCCATCGGCCTTCCTGCGTCCGGCGCCTCCTCATCCTGGCCACCATCCAAGTCCTTCAAGTCGGCTACCAGCTTCCTTCCATACCCAATCACTGGCTGCTGACGGGTTTTGTCAACCTGACGATCATCTGTTCGGCCATAGGCCTGAAAGCCCGAGCCTGGCAGGCTCCCCTCCGCTCCTCGGAGCTATACCGGACGTTCACGCCCTACGTCCGGCTTGAGGTGATCATTTTTTACTTTTTTACTTTCTTTCATAAACTCAACGCCGATTTTCTCGACCCTTCATCCAATTGCGCCGTGACTTTTCTCGGCCATATCACCGGCCCATTCTCTTTGCCGTCCCTGCCCGCTCTCGAATCTCTCGCCATATTTGTCACACTGGGCGTGGAGTTCTTGCTCCCAGTCGGACTGGCCATTCCTCGGTTGTGGCTGCCGGCAGTCCTCTTGGGAGCCGGGTTTCATTTTTTTCTCGCCTTGGATGTCGTCAAAATCTTCTACAATTTCTCTTCCGTGATGTACGCGCTGCTGTGGGTGTGTATTCCTCCGTCGGCGGCCGCTCTTCTGTTCCAGGCCCCTCGCCGGCTGGCCCGGGCTGTGCGGAGCAAGCCGGTCTGGCGCAGCGTAGTGCGGCTCTTCTTCAACCGGTTTCACTTCCTGGCCGGGTATCTGCTGACGCTCGTGCTGTGCTGGCAGTACCCTGAGCTCAGCCTGGGGCTGAACATCGTCGGCTTCAGCCTCTTGTGGCTGGCACTGGCGGGCACGCTTTTTGTGGCCGTGGGCTATGCCTGGAGACAACTCCGCGAGCGAGCGGGGGATCGGCCTCCGCCCTGGGGCTTCAAAACGTCCCCCCTCCTTCTCATTCCCTTCCTGGTCTTTCTGAACGGACTCGGCCCGTACCTGGGGCTGAAGCTCCGCTCGGCATGGCAGATGTACAGTAATTTGAGTGTCGATGATTCCGGCTCAAACCACTTCCTTATTCCCCAGAGTCTGGATATTGGCGGGTTCCTGAAAGATTCGGTCGTCATTATCTCATCGTCTGATCGGCTGCTCACCGAGCACTATGTACGAACAGGCGCTCGCATGCCGCACTTTGAACTGCGGTCCTACCTCGCCCACCGCCCTGAGGTACGGCTCGCCTATATCCGGTCAGGCCAGTATCGAGAGATAGCCCGAGCTGGGGACAGTCCCGAGTTCAGCACCCGGCCCCATCTCCTGCTGCGGAAACTGCTGACCTGCCGTCCCTTGGGACGGCAGGCCGGGAAAATTTGTGATTGGTAGCCGATGGCCGACGCGTGCCAACCTCAGCCTGCCAGTGATCGGGCCAGCGCTGTGACCAACACCGTCATGGCTGCGGTACAGGCGGTCATGATTGTCACCATCCGCTTGATGAGGCTAGTCGTGGTCGTGGCCAGCTCCGTGCGCAGATTCGCCTCTACCTGCGTGAGCTCGGCTTTCAGGTTCGCTTCGACCTGGGCCAACTCGCCCTTGGTGGCCAGATTACCACTGAGGAGTTCCACCTGCTTTTCGGCCAGCGTCTCGGCTATGGACTCGGCCATGCCGGCAGACACCAAATCCCGCACAAAACGGTGGGTGTCAAACACCAGGCGTTCACTCATGCCGCTGAGCATAAGCGCCGGAGGGCGGGATGACAAGACGAGAACGCGCCTCGATCTCCTTATTTGGCCAGCAGGACTTCCTCGCGGCTCTCGCCACGAAAAATCTGGACGCGTACCGGGTCGGGATCGGGCTTCGCTGTTGCCGGTGGCGGGAGCAGGGTTCTGAGGCCGGTCGGCGGCCTATAGTCGGGTTGACCGGTCTGGCCGAGCGGGCGCAGAGCAAGGGATATACTGCCTCTGGTGGTGGCCAGCACGAGTCGGTCGGCCTCCGATGGCCGGACTTCGAGGGTTACGGTATCGTCGTCCTTCCACACGCCATTCTCCTCTGACTCCGGCTCACTGACGACGCTCTCAATACGGCGGCCAACGGCGACCACCCGGATATTTTGCAGGATCGTTCTGCTGAAGGAGTTGAGCTGACTCGCACCGTCCGAGGGGACCTGCATGGTGAAAATCACATCGACCCGGTCGCCGGGAGCAATCAGGCCGGCGTGGCTGGTCTCCTGATTGACCACGATGGTGGCGGCGCGGTGGTCGGGCAGGAGGGCGGCGGCCAGGAAACCTTCCTGGCCGGGACGTATCAGCGCCGCTGAGGTCAGCGGCATCCCGGCCAGTAGCGCGGTGCGGACCACCGCCCCGATCACTGCCGACGGTTCGGTCTGGTCTCTGCGCATATGGCTTGAGAACACGGTGTCGGCCTCAAGCGGAACGTAGGTAATATCGTTCGCCGTGAGTAGTGTGCCGACGAGCAGGTCACGAGCCGCGGCTATGACTTCAACCGGCGGAGGGCCGACCGGCTCGGGCGGCGGTAGTGGGGCCTCCACCGATCCGGGTGGTGGCAGGGCCTCCTGGCCGATATATAGCCACACGCTGCCCAGCAGGACGGTAGCGGGGACAATCACGACTAGCAGAACAAGCAGCAGAGTCCAGTATCTTCGCATAGGCTGTTGCTGTCCGTCATACGGAAAAGGCGCGGAGTGTCAAGAGGACGATGGCCGGCGGAGCGATGGCGACGGCGAAGGGGAGATTGGAGCGTAGCTGGCGGGTGTGCTCAAACGGCAACAGGGCGAACAGGGTTAGGCCGAGGCTGAACAGTCCCAGACCGATCAGAAAGAACGTCATATCGTACGAGCCAACCCACAAGCCGGCTGCGGCCATGAGCTTACCGTCGCCACCGCCGAGTCCACCGAGTGCGAATAAGACAAATCCCACCAGCAGCAGGACCGCACCGGTGAGCACATGGGTCCACAGCGGTGCCATGGCGTGCGCGTCGGCGAGCAGGGCGTGGAGCACGAACAGGGCCAGCAGACCGAGCGGTACACTGTCCGGGATCCAGCGGCGGGCGAGGTCGGAAACGAGAGCGACGCTGAAGAGCACGCAACAGGCCAGCAAGACAATGGACTCAAGCACGGCGCTGTTCTCTCTCAGCCCACCGCGCCGGACGGCATGCGCCTGCCACCTGGGCTAGGGCCTGGGCCGCCGCAGCCCGTCGAAGACCCGAAGCAACAAGGTGCGCATCTCCTCCTGAGCCTTGGGGGTATCGTCTGTGCGGGTGATATAGAGATTAAGTTTCGAAGAACATCGCCCAGACCAAGTGAGTCAAAGGGTCGAGCGGCAGCGGGTCCAGCACGCCTTCGGCTATCAACGGCTCAAGAGCCTGGCGGATCAGCTCCAGACCCACTCCGCTCTGTTGGATGGCTGTCCGACCCAGCACGACCGGGGCATCAATATGCATGATGCGGCACGCTCGGACTCGCCGCGCTTTCCACAACGGCGTGGCAGCCCGCCACTACCATTCCCTGCCACAGGTCTCCCCCAGCGCCCATATGCGCCTGCGTACGAATGATAGTCTCTCGGATAAGCGCCACTCGTTCCTCTTCATACACCGCGATGAAGAGGGCGACTTTGTCTTGATAGTGATAGTACAGTGCACCTCGGGTTATCCCAGCGTGGTCAATAAGCTGTTGGATTGAGGTATGCAGGTGGCCGTGTTTGGTAAACAGTTCCCGGGCGCTGTCGAGCAGGATTCTCCGGGTCCTTTCAGACCGTTCGGCGTTTGGTATGACGTCCGTCAAGAGCTTTTCTCTCTCTTTGTCTGTGCTTCGCCATCTAGCGGCAGCGCTACAAAAAAACAACTCCCCCGCCCAACCTCGCTGTCCAGCGATATCTGCCCTTTATGCAGCAACACAATCGAGCGGACCAGGGCCAAACCCAATCCCGTCCCACCCCGCGTCCGGGCGGCATCGGCCCGGTAGAACCGCCCAAAAACCTGCTCGCGGTCTTCCGCCGCGATACCGGGGCCGGTGTCTTGCACCTCTAGCCGAGCCTCATTTGCCTGCCGGGTCAGCCGCAGTTCAACCTGACCGCCGGCTGGCGTGTATTTAATCGCATTTTCCCCTAAATTGAAAATCAGCCGAAACAGCATGGATGTGTTGCCCGTGACCCACACGCTGGCAGGGCTGGTGATGGTGCAGTTCACGGCCTTGGGCTCGGCCAAGGCCAGCAGGGCCGGACGCACGTCTTCGAGCACCTCGGCCAGATTGACTGCGGTGTGCTCACGTTCGAGATGACCCGTGTCTGAACGGGCAAGAAAGAGCAGGTCATTCACCAGGCCACTGAGTCGGTCAACCTCTTCGAGACAACTGTTGAGGACTTGGTGATACGCCTTCTCAGTCTGAGACGCCCGTAGCGCAAGCTCTAGCTCGCCTTTCAAAATCGTCAGGGGAGTGCGCAGCTCATGGGCGGCGTCGGCGCTGAAGTGCCGAACCGCGCTAAAGGAGCTCTCCAGGCGGGCCAGCATATCGTTGAGGACGGTTGCCAGCCGGCCCAACTCATCGCTCTTGTCACGAGCCTCAAGCCGCTGCGACAAATCCTCGGCCTCAATCCGCCGGGCGGCCTCGACCATCGCATCGACCGGGGCCAGAGCACGCCGGGCCAGGAACCAGCCGCCAAGCGCCGCCCCGCCAAGCGCCAGCGGAGCCAAACCGAGCAGGACGAGCAGAAAACGCGAGCGGGCCGCTTCGGCGCTCTCCAGCGACATTGCCACCTGAATGAAGTTGCGCAAACGGCCACGCTCGAAGACGGGCACGGTCAGCAGGCGGACCGGAGCCGGAGAGATGTCCGGGAGGCTGATAGTGGTATAGGTGGAGCGGCCGTGTTTGGCGTTCTCCAGGGCTTGGGAGCTGATGGGAAACTGGAGCCGACCGCGCGGGGCGATCCGGGGGTCAGGCCGACCGAAGGGGTCGAGCATCCGAAAAGAACGGCGGGAAAACCCGGGGAAGAAGAAGGATTCGAGGACCTCGTCCAGCCCCGGCCCGAAACGGGGGGCGGTTCGGGTCGTCTCGGCAATCGCGCGCGCCACGGAGTTGAGCGACGCGTCGATATTTTCGTGCAAGCCCCGCTCAAGCAGCACCAGCGCGGCCAGCCCCAGCACGGTCAGCATGCCGGACAGCAGCGCCGTATACCACACCGTCAGACGGGATCTGAGGGTGCGGGGCCACAAAGGGAATCGTGGTAACAAGAAGATACCCATCGGACAACACGATGCCCTTTTACGCGTCGGGCTCCTTGAGCACATAGCCCACGCCCCGCACGGTGTGCAGGAGTTTGGGCTCAAAATCGGCGTCGATCTTCTTGCGCAGGTAATTGACATACACGTCGATCACATTCGTGAAGGTATCAAAATCCACCCCCCAGACGTGCTGAGCAATGAGGGCACGGCTCAACACCCGGCCGGGCCGACGCAGGAAAAATTCCAGCAGGGCAAACTCTTTGGCCGTCAGCTCAATGTGTTGCCCGGCCCGTGTTACGGCTCGCTCGGCCGGATTCAGTTGCAGGTCGGCGAGGCGGAGAATCGGGGGTTGGGCCGGCGCTCCCCGACGCAGCAGGGCTCTCACCCGGGCCACCAATTCCTCGAAAGCAAACGGTTTGGTCAGATAGTCGTCCGCTCCGCGGTCGAGGCCGGCCACGCGGTCGCTGACCGTATCCCGGGCGGTGAGCATGAGGATCGGGATGGACAGCCGCCGGCGACGTATCTCTTCGAGCACCGACCAGCCGTCCCGTTTGGGGAGCATGATATCGAGAATCAGCAGATCGTAGTCTTCCTCAAGAACGCACTCCAGACCGCGCTGGCCGTCAGCCGCAAGCTCAACCTGGTAGTGCTCGGCTTCGAGTCCGCGGCGGATGAAACTGGCGACCTTTTTCTCATCTTCGACGACTAAGATACGCATGGCTCAGCGCCTTTGCCCGTTGGTGCCGTTTGGGTGGTGGAGGGCAGACCCCCGTGCCTGCCCAAAGCCGTCGCACAAGCAAAAAGGGGTGGGAACCCCCACCCCTTTACCCCAGAACGGTGAACGATGATCTTTTGCTGATCAAGTGAGCAGCATCGTTCACCGTGCCGTGTGCACCCCTTATTTTCCCAGGGCGGCCAGGTTGCTCGTGGTGTAGGTGGAATCCGGAAAGCCCAGCTCATACTCGGTGTAGTAGCCCTTGGACTGCACGTCAAAGAAGCTGCCCCGGTTCTGTCGGACATCCTCACCAACACCCCAGAACGGATGGCGGACCGTCATGTCGCGCCCCGGCGTGTAGCCCATCTTGTCCATCCAGATGATGGTCTTCCAGTATTCGCCGGCCCGGTCGTACAGGGTTGTCCAGTAGGCCCAGTAGGCAAACTTGTCGATGTAGACAATCCGCCGTCCATAGGCGTAGTAGGGGTCCTTGGGCGTGGCTTCGACAACCCAGCAGGTCCGTTTGGCCAGCTTGAGGTTGGTCGGCGCCCAGGCTTTGCCGGTCCAGCCCGGTGTTTCATAGCCGTGCATGACCCGCTCTTCCGGCGACCAGGTGATACGGCCGACCTGACCTGGCGGAATCTCGCCCTTACTGCCGATATTGGCATCGTTGGAGGGCAGCTTTTTCGGCGCCGCGACACCGGGCAGTATGGCTTTTTCGATGCCGGTTGGCGCAATCGGCACCAGCATCTCCTGGATACCGATCAGATTCCAGTTCATATACTGGATTTTCCCGGCCCAGCCGTAGGGATCGTCACGGGCGATGATGGAGCCGAACAGCCCCTCGGACGAGTTCGAGGCGGTCAGCCGCCGCACACGGCGGATGGTTGGCACGAAGGCCCAGATGGACTGCCATTTCTCCGGGTCGGTGAACCAGTACTCCAGGGTCGAGACGCCCACCACGTCGTACGGGGCAACCCCGAAGATGATGTCTTTGAGGTAGGTTTCGTCGGGATTTTCCATCGGACCGGAGTGGCGTCCGATATACCAGGTCGCGTAGGCGCCGAATTCGACCGAACGGTCAAAACCGGCCGGCGTACACCATTTGATCGACAGGAACCAGTACACATCGTCGATCTGGAAACGGGCGACCTGGTGGTTGTACATGATCCTGTAGGGGATGGTCGGGTCTTTTGACAGCTCGGCCTGCCAGTTGTCCTGGGTGAGTGCAGCGCTGAGGCCCGGAAACGGAAAGCCGTACCAGAACTTGGGCCAGGTCTGGCTGGCCGTCTCATACATGTGACCAGTGTCCGTCACATAGTATTTTCCGGCGTTGGCCTCGGAACCGGCTTTGAACTTTGTGCTGTACTGGAACTGCTCGTCGGTGACCTCAATGATTTCTGCGGCATAGTCACCGGCACAGAACTTTTCCGTCACAAAGTCCGGCAGCATGCTGCGGGCTTCCTCGCAGTTCGAGCTGTCGAGCTTATCGCCAGGGTTGAGGTCAGCGACAGCCGGACTCGCGGCAAGGGCAAGGGCAACGGCCAGCCCCCATCTGATCAAACGTGAACACGACATGTAAAACTCTCCTTGTTGGTGTTTTCCGCGCAACATATACAAAGAAAGGGTGCTCGTGACAACAACGGAGGTCATAGGGGTGTCACGAGCACCTTTCAAGAAGGGGGACTGCGACCTGCCGGGGCGTGCTCAGACCAGACTCGTACCACATCCAAAGACAATCCTCTGCTCGCCTGCTTTATTCCCGATTTGCTTCCCTTTCCTCACCCGACGTGCTAGGGGGCGTGGTGTGGAGCGTCTTTCTCAAGGAGAAGCCTATGGCCTACCGTCCGACACTCATGGGTACGCGGGGCATGGTTGCCACCGAACATTATCTGTCAAGCCAGGCCGGGCTACGCATGTTGCAGGCCGGGGGGAACGCCTTTGACGCAGCCGTGGCGGCAACCCTGGCCGAGGGCGTGCTCAACCCCCATATGCATACCTTCGGCGGGGAGCTGTCGGCCCTGGTGTATACTGCGGCTGACGGGCGGGTGGCGGCGATTAACGGGAACACGGTTGCCCCCCGGGCGGCAACGATTGAGTGGTTTCGGGAACACGATATTCCGCTGATCCCGTTCAACGGCGTTGAAGCGGCCGGTCCGTGTGCCGCTCCCGATGCGTTGCTCGGCGTCCTCCAGCGCTTTGGCACGCTGCGCTTCAGCCAAGTCGTGGAACCGGCCCTGGAACTGGCCGAGGACGGCTTTCCGCTCCATACCGCGCTGCGCGGCCCGGCTCCGGCGTATATGCAAATGGATTTCTCGATTGCCGGCAATGCGGAGCGTTTTCGTAGCAAATGGCCGTCTTCGGCCAAGGTCTATCTGCCGGACGACCGCCTGCCCGAGGTAGGAGAGATCCTCAAAAATCCAGACCTGGGACGGACCTTCCGGCGCCTGATGAAGGCCGAGCAGGACGCCCAGGCGGGCGGGCGTGAGGCCGGGCTGGAGGCGGCCCGGGACGCCTTTTATCGAGGAGAAATCGCGCAGATTATCGAGGAACACTGCAAAGCCCACGGCGGGCTGGTCACCGCCCAGGATCTGGCCGCGTTTCGGACTAGGGTCGAAGAGCCGGTCTCGTATACCTACCGTGGTTACGAGGTGTACAAGTGCGGCCCGTGGAGTCAGGGGCCGGTGTTTCTGCAACAGTTGGCGCTCCTGGAGGGCTATGACTTGGGCAGCCTGGGCCATAACAGCGCCGACTATATTCATACGGTGGCTGAAAGCCTGAAGCTCGCCTTTGCCGACCGCGAACAGTATTACGGCGACCCGAAATTTGTCGATGTCCCGCTGCACAGCCTGCTGTCCGAAGCGTATGCAGCCCAACGTCGTATCCTGATTGACCCCCACCACGCCTCGCACGACCAACGGCCGGGCGACCCCCATACCGGGGTGGCGCTGCTGGAGGGCCAAGAGGTGTTTGCCGCCCGCAACTGGGGACCGGGGACCGTGTACGTGACGGTGGTCGACGCCCAACGCAATATGGCCTCCTTTACCCCCAGCGGGGCCTGGATTCCGTCTTCTCCAGTGATTGACGGCCTTGGTTTCCCGCTGGGCACCCGGGTCCAGACCTTCTTCCTCGACCCGCGCCATCCCAACGCCCTGCTTCCCGGCAAACAGCCGCGCACCACCCTGACGCCAAGTCTGGTGCTACGCAAGGGTGAACCCTATCTGGTCTTTGGCACGCCCGGAGGCGACCAGCAGGATCAGTGGACCCTGCAATTCTTCCTGAACATGGTCGATTTCGGCATGGAGGTCCAAGACGCGATTGAAGCCCCGCGCTTCTCCTCAGCCCATTTTCCGTCGAGCTTCTTTCCGCATAATGCCGCGCCCGGCCTGCTCCGCCTCGAAGGCCGTATCCCGAGTCAGGTCCGCCAGCAGCTTGAGACGCGGGGCCATACCATCGAGATCAGCGGAGACTGGAGCGAGGGCGACGTGCTCGGAATCTGTGTCGATCTGAAACACGGCATCGTCAAAGGCGGGGCAGACCTGCGCGGTGAACACAGCAAGCGCATGCCGTCGTATGTCATGGGCTGGTAGACCGCCGCCCGCCTGAGACCGGGCGACTGTACGCTGAATGGACGCTCAGTCATTTTTTCTTGACACAATAGAAGTCAGAGAGTAAGCTAAGTCACTGTATTTGCCTGTTTTCAGAGTCGTTGACCACAACACGGACATCCGGGGCGGCAGCATGGCGGTCTACACCGTCCTCAAGCGAAGAACACTGGAAAGCCTCATCAAACCCTATGAGCTGGGGGAGCTGTCGGCCTTCTGTGGCGTCGCTACCGGCTCCGTCAATACCTACTACCGTCTCGAATTCGGCAAAAGCAAATTCTTTCTCAAGATAGACGAGGTCAAGGACGCCGAGCAGGCGCAGCGCGAGATTGAACTGCTCGCCTTTCTGCGGACCAAGGGCATCGCCTGTCCGAGGCCGATTGCCGACCAAAACGGTCTGCTGCTGCGTGAACACAGAGGCAAGGTCGTGTCGGTGTACGCCGCCCTGTCCGGCAAG